>DBGGTD010000482.1:0-2735 GCA_051162585.1 Elainellaceae cyanobacterium | reverse complement strand
CATTACCGTTGGGGGCTAGTCCAAACTCCATTGCAATGACAACAGCAGCCCCGACAGAAGATCACAGCGGAATTCGAGGATTTTCGGGCAAGGTTTGGATTGGCCCGACTGGAAACGGAACAACGGCATTCGCAATTCTCTGCGAAGGACAGCTTGGGCGCATTCCCGACATTGTTGGAACAACCTGTCCTTGAGTGCCGACGCATCTCTCATTCGAAGCTTATGTGAGACGCTTACTTGAACGGCAATTCCTGATTGATTGACTCAATCTCGCGCTGCTCAAGTTCGTTGACTTCGCCAATATATGACGAAAGAATCTGATTTAGGCGGGGATTATAAAATCGGTGCAGGCTATGGTTGGGGGTCGCGGGAAACCCTCGACGTTTTTTGTGTCGGCCTCCCGCACCGGGGTCAAAGACTTGAACTGAATGGGCGATCGCCCATTCAATGGGGGCGTAGTAGCAGGCATTAAAGTGGAGACAATCAAATTCTTGTAACGATCCCCAATAGCGACCATAGAGCTGATCGCCTTTCGTCAAACAAAAAGACATGCCAACGGGTTTTCGCTCATCGTGCTCATCATAAGCCGCCATAAACAGTACTCGATGGCGATATGAGCTATGAAGCTGTTCAAAAAACTGGCGAGTCAAATATTTGCTGCCCCACCAGCCAAACTTGTCACAGGTATCGCTATAAAAGTGATACATCGACGAAAACAAAGACTTAGGAATGTCGTCACCCATTAATGGCTTGATGTATAGCCCGGCTTTTTCGATGGCTTTTCGCTCGCGCTTAATATTGCGCCGCTGATTGGCATTGAATGCAGCTAAATAATCATCAAACGTGGTGTATCCATCATTTGCCCAGATGTAGCTATGATGAAGCCAACTTGTGAAGCCACGCTGTTCCATGCGCGATCGCCATTCAGGATCGACATACAAAAAATTGCAGCCCGATATCGTGTGGCGATCGCAAAAATGATCGATAGCATCTACCATCATCCCCGTTAATTTGTCCTCGTCTTCGCCCGGAGCAATCAAAAATCGGTATCCTTCGACCGGAGTAAATGGTGACATTCCCAGCAATTTGGGATAATATTGCACACCTAAGCGATACGCCAAATCAGACCATTGGTGATCAAAGACAAACTCGCCATAGCTATGTCCCTTTAAGTAGAGAGGAGCTGCTCCAACTAGGGTATGTCCTCGCCAGATTGTTAAATGATTAGGTAGCCATCCTGCTTGGGCCGTTGCGCTCCCCGACGCCTCCATGTTGTTCAACCATGCCCACTCGAAGAAGGGGGTTTTTAACGGCATTGCCAACGCATCCCACTCCTGCTGAGGAACGTCCGCAATTCGATTAATCCAAGCAATGGAATAGCTAAGCTTGGTTTGTTTAGACATTCATTAATAACTTTGGAAACTCAAGAACTGTTAACCTAGTCAGTAATCCATTGAGCCCCATCTTTCTGAATTCGTCAAATCATGAATGATGGTACGACCTTTCACCAGCAATTTCGAATTAAGTTCAAACAGGACTGGGGTGTCTTGGGTTTTAAAACTTGCCCAGAGGCTTATTCGATACTTCATCTATGTCAAGAGGCTTTGATATCTCAGGGGATGCTCAAGCTTGCAAGCTTTGTTGAATACTAATCTTTAAATTAGCCTACCGTCCTAGGTTTCGCATTTGTCAGTTGGAACGTCTCCATGGCTATGCTCCGTCAACCCTCCTTCCGCCGTATCCTCCTATTTCGGATTTTGCTGCTTAGCGTGCCTGTCTTGCTAATCGGACTAGCTGTCGTTTTCAAGAAGGCTCGTTCAAGTCTTCTCTATACAGCACGCCAAAATCTGACTGAGAGTGCTCAGCGCAAAGCAGAGAATGTCCAAATTTCTGTTCAAGCTCTCAAGACCAACTTGTTAACTGCAAGTCAAACATCTGCCTTACAGGCAGCCTCAGTCGACATTTCTCAATCATTTTTAGAAAGACTGGAGCCAGAACTGCCAACCGATGTAACTTGCTTGCAACTCACTGACTGGCAAACTCAAAAGATTGTCGCAAGTACGTGCGGAAACCAGCTCATCGATTTTCCATCGGTGCCGAATTGGGCTCAAACAGACGATTTTTCCGATGGCGATCGATATCAGGTGTATCCAGTTCTTTCGCCTACGAGTCAACAATCCGAACCATCCGAGGTACAAAGTCAGCTTGATTTAGTCGTCAGCATCCCTGTTTACGACAAATCGCAACAGTTACGATACGTTCTCAGCGCACAAGCGGTGCTTCGACAGCTTGAAAGCGGCGAAGCGGGGTCATTGCTTGGATACACCGTCATTTTGAATGATGACGGTACGTTTCTTGCCCATCCTCTGGCGAATCGAGTCGGAAAGAATATCGAGGATGAAAAAGGCGACGAACGGTTTCAAAATATTATGAACAGCGCCTTACGAGGTGAGCAGGATGTTCGTCATCTCCTGTTTTTAGGAAATAATACAGAATGGTTAGCGGGCTATACGCCCCTCTCTATTTCACTGACGCCCTCCGATGAGCAAACATGGGTCGTTTTAGCAGTCACTCGTCTCGATAGTGCACTGCACGGTTTACAAGATATCAAACGAATTTTAGTGGTGTCGACGACATCGTTGCTAGCAGCTCTACTCGCTGGCATGCTGATTATGGCGAGAGATTTAGCTCGCCCGATCGAACAGCTTGGCAAATATGCTCGGCATATCCAAGAC
>DBGGTD010000481.1:0-2151 GCA_051162585.1 Elainellaceae cyanobacterium | reverse complement strand
CGATGGGATGGTGCTGATGACGCTCCATCTCCTCTTCCA
This sequence comes from Elainellaceae cyanobacterium, assembly GCA_051162585.1. Lineage (GTDB taxonomy): Bacteria > Cyanobacteriota > Cyanobacteriia > CAZCXK01 > CAZCXK01 > DBGGTD01. Next base: position 2,112 of record DBGGTD010000481.1, on the reverse strand, counting down.
TCACAGAATAGACAAAATAAAGATTTGAAACGAGTTTTCGATAGGATGTTTTTTCTACAACTCCTTTGAGAAAACATCTCACGAAGCCAACATTCTCAGCCATTGTATGAGATTTCTTGGTGCCTTCTCGCAATTTGGTTGCTAAATCACAGCTCATGCTAAATATCCTGCTAAATTCTCAACACTAAAATGATTCGAGAATCTGAGTGTTGCCACTTGACATGGGACATCAGAAACAAAGGCTGATACGCCTCCCTACGTTGCTACAGTAGACTGAATTGATTAGAGTTTTTATTAAAAATTTTTACGGGAGCATCGGAATCTTGATGGAATTTGAGACGTAGCCTGAATTAATCTACAAAAATCCAATACTCTAAATGTGCCGTCTCACTCTTTTACAGCCTCCAACATGCGCGAGAAATAGAAGCGTGTCTTGGTCATCGCATTTCGCTTGATCGTCCATCCCTGGGATTCCAAAATGCTGGTGACATCAGCTTCGCGATGAAGGTAGGCGCGAGTTGCTTTACTCGGTCCAGGAAAGAAATCTCCAACTTTTTTGAGCAAGCTATATGCCAGAGTTTTCGGTGCAAAGCTCAGAATCAAACGAGACTGAGCAAGAGAGCCTAAGTGCTGAATCATATGAGCTGCTTTATCTTGAGGATAATGAATCAGCACGTCTAGACAGATAACGGTGTGATAGGTTCCGCTTAAATTGTCTAGGTCTTGAACTGAAAAGACTAGATTGTCCGTATGTTCGAGAGATTGCTTAGCACGGTCTTTTGCTTCGCCGACCATCTTCTCAGAAATATCGCTGGCAGCTACGTTTGCCCCAGCTTGAGCCAACGGAATGCTGAGGCTACCAACTCCACAACCTGCATCACAAATCGTCAATCTGTTTAGATTTCCGTCGGCCCGAAGCCATTCTAAGACCGTATCCACCGTCTGCTGATGACCCTTACGGATATCAAGCTGAACGCTGTTAACGTCACCGTTTCCATAAATTCGTCGCCAGCGATCAAACCCTGTGGCATTGAAATAGTCTTTAACAATTGTCTTATCGTCAAGTAGGTTCATGCGATCGCCCAATTACCCGTTTTCTGAAACTTGTATCGGTTAAATCCTATTACGTTTTTTTACTCAAAATCCAAAGAAGAACAGTGTTTCTTAACGAAAATACAGATTTCACTGAATCTACGGTAGGCTGGGTAGCAAACCACTACGGCATTGATACGCTGCTGGTAGCGATTTTGGGTGATGATGTCTAAGTATGAAATCTTACTTAATGCTTCTCGAATACGCTGCAAAGGTTGCGCAGGTTGCAGCAGTATGGCTCCCACAGTTTTCTGATGATTAATTTCTGATGATTAATTTTAGAGCATCCGTTTTTCTATGACCGACAACTCTACTCAAATCGGCATTATTATGGGCAGTGACTCAGACTTGCCTACTATGCACGGGGCGATCGCCATTTGTGATGAGTTTGGTGTTGCGTATGATGTGGCTATTATATCGGCTCATCGAACTCCTGAACGGATCGTTGATTATGCTAAATCAGCCCACCTAAGAGGGTTGAAAGTGATCATTGCAGGCGCTGGTGGCGCTGCCCATCTACCGGGAATGGTGGCCGCACTAACGCCCTTACCCGTCATTGGAGTGCCTGTTTCAACTCGGCAGCTAAATGGAGTGGACTCATTGTATTCAATCGTGCAAATGCCGGGTGGGATTCCAGTTGCGACCGTGGCGATCGGAAATTCAAAGAATGCAGGATTGCTTGCCGTGCAGATACTGGCAAGCAATCGACCTGATCTGTTGGAGAAGGTTCAGCAGTATCGTCAGCATTTGACCGAGATGGTCATAGACAAACAAGATCGTCTAGAAAAACTGGGAGTTCAATCGTATCTTGACGCGATGCAATCCTCTTAGCTTTGGCTAGAAGAGTCTAGAAAAATATTTTGTCCGCTGACGCGTCTTAATCTGGATTGAAACAGGATTTGGCAATAGAGTTGCCGTAGATAAAGCTCACCTGGCGATCGCCCCTCAACTAATCAACTTCTCCCAATCAGCGATCGCCCCAACGTCCTCAACTTAATGGACTGCGATCGCCCCTAAATC
>DBGGTD010000480.1:0-3172 GCA_051162585.1 Elainellaceae cyanobacterium | reverse complement strand
TGGCGGGTCATGCAGTCTTGAAAAGCTTGCCGAACATCGTCGATGCGAGTCTCTCCCGACTGATCGAGCAAGGATTGGATGCGCTGTTGAGCATCCTTTGAATAGCGCGGTTCGTCAATCTCTGGGAGTTTGCGCGTCTCAACATATTGAGCGATCGCCGCTCCGGTTCTCCGCCCAAAAACGACACATTCTAAGAGCGAATTGCTGCCGAGCCGATTAGCCCCATGAACAGAGACACAGGCACTTTCACCGGCTGCGAAAAATCCTTCGATTAGCTCATCATCACTACTGCGGACCTGTCCCTCTGTATTAACCGGAATTCCGCCCATCGAGTAATGAACCGTAGGACGCACGGGAATGGGCTCATGAACTGCATCCACCCCGACCAGGCGATGAGCCTCCTCCCAGCAAAATGGGACGCGGCTCATGATTTTTTCTTTCCCCATGTGGCGCAAGTCGAGATATACAAACGGCCCGCCTGCGCTGCCATCAGACTGGATACCCCGCCCGGCCCGAATTTCACGGGTAATCGCGCGCGAGGTAATATCGCGAGGCGCTAACTCCATTTGCTTAGGCGCATAGTTTGCCATGAAGCGATCGCCCTCACTGTTAACCAGATAAGCACCCTCACCCCGAACCGCCTCTGAAATTAACACCCCTACTGGATAAAGCCCCGTTGGATGAAACTGTACAAATTCCATATCTTCAAGGGGAATCCTGGCTGCGGCTGCCATCGCCAGCCCATCCCCCGTCGACGCATAATCATTAGAGGTCGTGTTATAGACCCGCCCATACCCACCCGTCGCAAACATAATGACCTTCGCTCGGACGATTTCAACCGCACCGTCTAGCAAATGGTACATGACAATGCCTTTCGCTTGCCGGTCTTCTAAAATCAGCCGCATTACGTACCATTCGTCATAAATCTGCACGCCGTAACGCCGTAGATTACAGACGAGTTCATGGAGAATAGCGTGCCCAGTTTTATCAGCCGCGTAGCAAGTGCGTCGGTGAGAATGTCCGCCAAATGCACGCTGAGCGATGCGACCATCGGGCAAACGGGAAAACAAGACCCCCATGCGCTCTAAATCGATGACGACATCTGGGGCTTCACGAGCCAAGATTTCGACGGCATCTTGATCGGCTAAATAGTCAGATCCCTTTACCGTATCAAATGCGTGGGCTTCCCAATTATCATCTGCATCCACGTTCTTCAGCGTCGCTGCAATCCCGCCTTGTGCTGCAACCGAATGAGATCGAATGGGATGGGTTTTAGAAACAACCGCTACGGTGAGATGGGGGGCAGTTCGCGCGATTTCAACGGCGGCTCGTGAACCTGCAAGCCCACCTCCAACAATTACAACATCATGCTCAAGCATTCTCTATCCACGTCTTAACAAAATTGGCCGTTACTTTATCCTGACTCAAATGAAAAATCCCTGCTGATGGGCAGGGATACAATTCATAAAATGCTACGAAGAATAATGCGAAATGATCGGCATCCATGATCGGCATCGTGGAAATGAAACCGATTCAAACTAGCTAGCTGCCTGAGCGGGACGCTGCCCTTGTACAACTCGAGGTTGCTTGGATTTTTCAGTTTCTGGATCGACAGAACTAAACTCAATGTGATTGAGCAATGTAGTCACAAACGCAAACAATAAAAATGGCAAAGACAACACTAGAATGAGCCCGACCGTTGCGAGGGCATAGATTGGGCGGCTTGCACCCATTAGCGCCAATGCAGACGCCAACGTAATAAAAATGACTCCTAGCCAAACGATGATTTGACCATAGATATCGCCGAATGAGAGTGTGCAAACAACACGATATTTTTGAAAGTTTTCCATAGCAGTCTTAAACCAACTCCCTCTAGACTTTAAAGCGTAAGGCGTAATATAAATTTGAGCAAATTCACTCATATATTCTTAAGACATTTGAAATATATCTTTATGTAGTGCTCCTGAATCGTTTGTGAATTGTGCGTAAGCAGTGGGGCGGGCAGTGCCCGCCCCACTGCTTACGGCCCATCTAGGATTGCTGTAGATTCATAATGAATTCACATTCTGCAATCTACATAAACAAGGCTCGGTTTTCTCGACACATTTTTTCATATTTCTCATTTGGAATTTCCTAAAATTTCCTCAAAAATTTTTGAGTTTCTTAGGCTATAGCGATCCTAAATCGCTTGTGAATTGTTTGTGAGCGGTGGGGCGGGCGGCGCCCGCCCCACCGCTCACAACCCATCTGGGATTGCTATAGGTTCCATATTCGAATTTCAGTTCTTGGATTTAATGCATCAACCGTTTGATCGCTTTATTTTGTTCTATAAGCCTTACGATGTGCTGAGCCAGTTTACCGATCACCTGGGATCAAGTCCTTCATCTGACGTTCATCGGCAGACCTTAGGAGACTTCATCCCGGTTAAAGAGGTGTATCCAGTTGGGCGATTAGATCGTGATAGTGAAGGCTTAGTCTTGCTGACGAATAATGGACAGATCCAGCACCAGCTAACCGATCCCCGATTTCGTCATCCTCGAACCTATTGGGCACAAGTCGAGCGGATTCCAACTCAACACGCCATTGACCAGCTTCGGCGAGGAGTCATGATTGGCGGATATCAGACACGACCTGCTAAAGTCAGGCGACTGCTACCCGAACCGACTCTGCCGCCTCGCAATCCGCCTATTCGTTTTAGAAAATCAGTGCCCACGGCATGGTTAGAACTGACGCTTACTGAGGGCAAAAATCGCCAGGTGCGACGCATGACCGCTGCTACGGGGTTTCCAACGCTTCGCCTCATTCGAGTCAGGCTGGCTCATCTCACTCTAGAGGGCTTGATCCCCGGACAATGGCGAGAGTTGACACCCGCAGAAATTCAACCCTTGCGATCGCTGCTCGTCCGCCTCAATAGACACAAATCTCAATGAGGAGACGGCTCATCACCCTATCGTTTTGAATGCATATGTGTAAGGCATTCGGGCGATCGCCCATTAAGTTCGGGAACCCGTACCCAAAATTTAGTTGCAATCGCCTTCAGCATTTCGTTAAATTAGCACTCGGAAGTCGAGAGTGCTAACTTGATGACTTCAACTAGATTTGTTGTACGTTACCAATCGGTGTACTTAGATTTCTGCATCGTGCAGAAACATTCCCGTTAGTCTATGCCGAC
>DBGGTD010000479.1:0-2660 GCA_051162585.1 Elainellaceae cyanobacterium | reverse complement strand
ACTTTTAAGAGGATGAACGTTAGAGGTAAGAAGATTGGAAAAACGCTTCTAGCGCGGCTATTGCCCTCTTGATCTCTCAATAATGACTCCGTGAAAATACGGGTTTGTCTAAGCGATTTTCTAACTCGAAATAAGCTGAAATCTGCATTGAATATATTAAGAGAATAAAAAATGAGCTTGCCCAATTTAATTCAGGCAAGCTCCGGCGAGACAATTCATGAAAAAACCAAAAAATATGGGGTGGCGATCGCTTTACCCCCAAGCAGGATGAGAAAGGAGCGAAGCAATCACTCGAACTCCTCGAAGCTGATTCGAAAGGGGCAGATGACCGCGTGGCGCAGAGATATCCCAAATAAATTCATTGGGATATCGAGTCCAGTTGTTGCCCGATTTCCAGTTAATTTTTGTCCAAAGCTGGTCCCAGTCTTTACCCATGCTAAGCCAGAGGTCGCGCTGAACCGAGAACCCAAACTTGCCTTCAGAATAAACCAGCCATAAGGTATTAACGGTCTGAAGATCTGCAACCGGGAAGCTATCGACTTCGGTGAAATATAGCCACTTGCGCTGAACAGCAGTCTCACCCGCTAGCGCACAAAGCTTTTGGAGAGTTAGGCGATCGGCTGCTTGAAAGTCTTGATTTGCTAATGCCTCTTGAAGCAGGGAGTAGTCTATGTCGCGTTCTGACCGCAATGGAACAACTCCGTGGGGACAATGCGTCATCAAAAATTCGCGCACCGAATGAGTCTTGGATTGGAGAAGGATTTGATAAATCTTCCCATCTACGACACTCACGGGATCTGTGGGCTGGTCTAAACGTTCTTTCAAGAAATCTACTAAAACACCTAACCCTTCATCCCCAAATTTTTCAAGCGTTTGAATGATTTGTAGTTGCTTCTTTTCAGCCTCGGAGCTTAAACGAGTGCGCAGGTCAGCCAGAGTCTCTGAGGCATTTGATGATGGAGTAGAGGTCACGTCGGGCGTGGGATGACTCATACTATCTTGGTAAGGTTGTCAACGATTTTGGAATCAGTTTTACAGATCTAAAACTTTATAGAGGATCGAGATGCTAATAAAGGCGATAAACCTATTTTCAACAGATCTTTCAACAGATCTATTCTCAAGGGTTTATTGGAATTGAGGCAAGCTCAGCGAACCATAAAACTTAAAACGCGATGATAGAGATTCGCACACAATTCACAAGCGATTTAGGATCGCTATATAGATATATCTAAGCTTTAGGAATTTTCGACGCTGAGCCTACATTAAGAATATGTTGAATAATCGATGTTGTTGAGCTTGACACCTCAAATTTAACGAATTTGATTTGTCCTCCGTAAGCTTGTACGGCAGGAGCTTCTGGAAGGGTATCAATATCGTAGTCTCCACCTTTGACATAAACATCAGGATGCAGGGCTTCGATCAGTGGGATTGCTCTGGTTTCAGGAAAAATCACGACTGCATTGACGGGTTTCAAACTAGCAAGAACTTCAGCCCGCTGATGGTCTGGAATAATGGGACGAGGGGGATATCCTGGGCGAGCAGGTTTTAGGCGTTTAACGGATTCGTCGCTGTTTAGACCAATAACGAGCGATCGCCCATACGTTTTTGCTAGACGTAAATAGCGAACGTGACCGGCATGAATCAGGTCAAAACAACCATTTGTGAAAACCAGAGGGCGCCACTGATCAGGCTGGGCTATGATCAGTTGTTGCAAATTGACAAGCGTGTAGACTCCGGGAATCATTAAATTATTCTGATAAATTAAATTATTCTGATAAATTATTAAATCGTCATCACCCCTATGACCGTATAGCGGACGCGCTCGCATCAGGACACCGAACATGTATAGAACCCGCGCTGTGCGGGAGTTTTACATACAAATACAAGCCTGTAGAGCTATACTCATGGAAGAATGGGATGAACTAATGTGAGTATATATACAGAGTCTCACTAATTTGGGCATTTTGTCTGGCTTAATCTCCTTTTGTACTAGGGGTCTGTAATGATTTTGAACATCGAGGTTGTATCGGATGTTATTTGTCCATGGTGTTTTGTGGCTAAACGCCGGTTAGAGCAGGCCATAGAAGACGTGCGCGATCGCTACGAATTTCGCACTGCTTGGCATCCGTTTCAGCTTAATCCAACTATTCCGGCGGAGGGCATCGAGCGGAGGATTTATCGCACCGCGAAGTTTGGCTGTTGGGAGCATTCTCGTGCGCTAGATATGCGTCTTGTTGAGGTCGGAAAATCTGTCGGGATTGATTTTGCATTTGATCAGATTCAATGGACGCCAAACACGTTTGATGCCCATCGCCTGATTTGGCTCGCCCAGCAGGAAAGTGTCCAGGAGTACATGGTAGAGGCGTTATTCCGCGCCTATTTTGAGCAGGGGCAAAACATTGGCGATCGCCAGATATTGACCGAGATTGCCCTCAAGTCAGGAATCGACGATAAACGCTTGATGCAATTCTGGAATACTGATGACGGCAGCACTGCTGTTAACGATGAAGAAGCCGCAGCGCGCCGCCTGGGGATTAGTAGCGTTCCGTACATCATCATCAACGGCAAATATTCGCTATCGGGTGCTCAAGACTCTCAAACCATCGTGTCAGCGTTTGACCAAGTCAACCAGCTCACGATGGTAGAACACTAGTCTAGAG
>DBGGTD010000478.1:0-3578 GCA_051162585.1 Elainellaceae cyanobacterium | reverse complement strand
GTTCTATCGCTATCTCTATCCGTTTCAAGAAGACCCGCTGTTGTGGGTGCACTTGAATACCGATTATCCATTTGTCGTCAACGGCATTCTCTATTTTCCCAAGCTCAAACCCGATATCGACGTGACCAAGGGGCACATCAAGCTGTTCTGCAATCAGGTTTTTGTCAGTGATAACTGCGAAGAAGTCATTCCTCGCTTTTTATTGCCCTTGCGAGGCGTAATCGATAGCGTTGATATTCCTCTCAACGTTTCTCGTAGCTTTTTGCAGAACGACCGCACCGTTCGCAAAATTGCTGACTATATTGCTAAGAAAGTGGGCGATCGCCTCAAAGAGCTATATCGCGACGACCGTGCTAAATATATCCAGTGTTGGCAAGACTTAGGAACGTTCGTCAAATTTGGCTCTCTCAACGACGACAAGTTCAAAAAGCAGGTCGAAGACATTCTCATCTTCCGCACAACTGCCAATCTTGGCAAAACCGATGAAGCCGCTAAGGTCGAAGTGCAATCAGATGAGGGAGATGCATGGGAAACAGTAACCTCCGACGCATCCAATGCAAAAGATGAGAATGGATTCTACTATGCAACGCTCAGCGAATATTTAGAACGCAATAAAGAACGTCATGAAAATCGAATTTTTTATTGCACAGAGCCCTCTGCACAGGCAACCTATGTAGAGTTATTCAAAAACCAAGGCTTAGAAGTGCTCTACATGGATTCATTCATTGATACTCACTTCGTGAGCTTCCTAGAGCGGGAGTATGCCGATGTTCGATTTTCCCGCGTGGATGCTGAGCTTGACGATACGCTGGTCAACAAAGACCAAGATAAAGAAATTGTCGATCCAGCTACAAATAAGACTCGGAGTGACCAGATTAAGGAACTATTTGAGAAGGCGCTTAATAAACCAACGGTCAATATTCGCGCTGAGTCTCTCAAATCAGACGACGCCTCGACGCCTCCCGCCATTGTGTTATTACCCGAAGCGATGCGTCGTCTCCGAGATATGACTGCGATGCTTCAGCAACAGTCTGCTGAATTCCCTGACGAGCACATTCTGCTAGTCAATACGTCTCATCCGCTAGTTCAAAATTTGCTAGAGCTTGATCAGGGGTCGATCGTCGTCAGTGGTGGCGAGTCTCCATCGGCAAAACTGGCAACGATGCTCTGCAATCATATCTACGATCTCGCGCTCATGGCTCAAAAGAGCTTTACCGCGAATGATATGAAAGCCTTTGTTGAGCGATCAAATCAGGTCTTAACCGAGCTGACGGATAAATAGAGCCGATACGAAAGCCCACACTGCTTTCAAATCTGCTCGTATTTCGTCTATAATCATAGACTGTGCTATTTTTAGAAGGCTCAACCTGGTAAATTGCTATGGCTCGTAAGTGTCAACTGACTGGCAAAAAGGCAAATAACGCCTACGCGGTGTCTCACTCCCACCGTCGGACTAAGAAATTGCAGCAAGCTAATATCCAGACAAAGCGGGTCTGGTGGCCCCAAGGAAAGCGATGGGTGACGCTGCGTTTGTCGACTAAGGCAATTAAAACCTTAAATGCAAAGGGCATTGCAGCAATGGCGAAAGAAGCTGGTATAGATCTCAATAAGGTGTAGCCTTGAGCAGTCTACGCTTGCGTAATTCAGCGTTTACCTGATTTGGCTAAATTTAGGAGCCAGAACACTCTCTTTCTGGCTCCTTTCTGCTTATAGTGCTGCACGCTCATGTTATGACAACCCAAATAACTGAACCAACGCAATAACAAGTATTTATCTTCTGCCCTCTGCCTTCTGATTTCTGCCTCAATTTCTGCCTTCTGCCATAACGGACTGAAATAATATCGATTCGCACCATCATCGTAATCCGTAACGAATCTAAGGTGAGGCGGGTATCTTGATGGAGCATTCCTGCGTATGATAGGCACAATGTTTTAACCACGTTGAGCTAGGGATTGGTTGTGTTTCAGAAAATCACTCACGAGGTGTTGCCCCCCGCCTTCTTTTCCCATTTTCTTAGCCTCGAAATTAATCGGCACGATTTTAAGAAATATCCCCCAGTATTGATTTATCAGTTTGGAAAAGTCGGATCATCAACCATTCGTAAATCGCTCCGGCAATCAACCTTACCCAACCCGATTTATCAAGTTCATAGTCTCTCTGATGCGGGCATCCAACGATATGAGGCAAAACGTCAGCAATTTCCTCATTCTCGCTACATCGCTGAATGCCTTGCTATCAGCAAATCTCTGAGGCATAAGATTAACAATCTAGGCACTGATAGCGTTCCGCTACGAATTATCACGCTGACTCGTGAACCGATTGCTTTACTCATTTCATCCTTCTTCGAAGCTCAGTCAGATCGACTTTCAAACACTCTAGGAGATGACAATCATCTCGTTCTAGAGGAAATAATGAAAAAGATTCGCCGTCAGTTAAAGCGATTTGATGAATCATCGAATCGAGTCTGTACCTGGTTTGATCGAGAACTCAACGCCACATTTAGCATTGATATTTTTGCTCACCCCTTTTCTCCAGAGATGGGCTATCAGATTATTCGGCAGGGCAATATTGAACTTCTTCTGTTGCGTTTAGAAGATCTAAACCGATGCGGTAGCCAGGTTTTAGCTGACTTTCTTGAGCTCGATCAGCCCCTTTCGTTGATTTCGGTCAACCAGCGAGACAAGAAGGAATTCGCAGACCTCTATAAAACCCTTAAAGAAACGATTAAGATCCCCAAACGAATTTGTCGTCCAATTTATGCATCTCAGTATGCCACTCACTTCTATAGCGATGTAGAACGGGACGCGTTTATTCATCGGTGGTCTGAGGGAGTAGAGGCTGCCGCAAACTAGGGTATCTGGTCAAGCCAGTTGCCCACATCGATTACTAGGGTTTCCCCTAACTGCAAAATTTGGCGGAGTCGATTTAGTTCTAGCGACATCTCAGGATCAAAATCAGCACTCACGTTTTGCTGTTTCCAGATTAAAATTTGTGGCAGTATTTGTGCGTTGAGATGCTTGATAAAGAGTTCTTGCGCTCGATCGAGAGACAACCCCAAATGGAGGCGATCGCCCACGTCGATGACTCGCCTAATCCATTGCACCTGATTTTCCACAGTTTCCAGATTCAATTCGCCGAGCACATGCCAGAGCGATCGCAAAATCAGCCTTTCTAAGATTTGCTTGGCGTGGGGTAGCTTCAGTTGACAATGAAGGGAATTGGCTTCTGTGGCGATCGCCTCCAAATCTGTTAAACGATTGAGGCATGATTCCAGATTAACGGTGCTCAGATCGCTCATTTCCCGCTCAAGAGACTGAATAATCAAATTAGCTCGATGGCTAATTGCAATTTCTGCCGCGACTTGAAGCTCTTGCGGAACCTCCAAGTGATCTCGATGAAATGCCATCAAAACTCCGTAATTATCACGATATACCTGCGTATAAAGCTGGTCTAAACGGGTGAGAGTTTCTAGACTGAGCATCCGCATGATTCGGTGTCGCTCTTCTGCAAACAAATCTTGCAACCCATAGGATTGATCCCCCAGAATATGGCTCATCGTCAGAATCATATGGGCAGCA
>DBGGTD010000477.1:0-16120 GCA_051162585.1 Elainellaceae cyanobacterium | reverse complement strand
GTCATGAATGAAGCAAAATATGAGTTTAGTGCGATCGTTCTATTTTGCGATCGCTCTATTTAAGTTGAGTTTCCTTAAAGAGGATCGCTTCTCATCCTATCCACTCTTCACCAAAACTTGCTATTAAGAAATTCTGAAGCGCGAGTGTATCATTCGCCACAGTTGTACCATGCCCACTTCTTCATCTCATCTAAAATTAGTATCAAATTTGATTTGGTTCATCAAATGCGGCTTCCGAGGCTTACGGGTAAAGCGTTATCCAAGTTCTTCAACCACTGCATCAATCCCAATGCTGATGAGCGCCGTTCCTCAGCCGTTAAGTTGACTAAAAAGTACAGCTTTTCTCGAATGGTGGCGATCGCCATCATGATCCGATGTCCCCCAATCTGGTGGATTGAGGAATCGAACTATCGTGAATGCGTAAGTCCTACTCAAGTCATGGCGCCTATCCAGCTTAAGATAAATGGGTAATCATGCGCCTGCTACCATGCTTCAATTTCAGCCACCTGGTTTTGGTCAACGTCTGGTTCGCACCTCTTTGGGGGCGATCGCCTACTATACGCCCGTTGAGTCTCCGTGGACACCGGACGACACCCTCGCTCCTATCCTATTTCTTCATGGCTTTGGAGGAGGAGCATCAGCCTATGAGTGGTCAAAAGTCTATTCTGTCTTTGCAAACACCCATCGCGTCATCGCCCCCGACTTATTGGGGTGGGGGAAATCCAGCCATCCGATGCGGCGCTATCAGATTGAGGACTATCTCACCAGCCTTACAGAATTCATTCAACACGTCTCGTCATCGCCAGTGACCGTAGTTGCCTCATCACTGACGGGCGCGTTCGCAGTACGGCTTGCCGTTCAGTCCGCTGAGCTATTTAAGTCCCTCTATCTGGTGTGCCCCTCTGGATTTACCGATTTTGGAAATGCTGCCGGACGACGCATTCCACTGCCGATTATCGATACGCCGGGGCTCGATCGCCTCATTTATACAATAGGCGCAACTAATGAATTTGCAGTGCGTAATTTCTTAGAACAGTTTTTGTTTGCTCAGCGCGATCGCGTCACCAATGAAATGGTCGCGGCGTACTTGAAATCTGCTCAACAACCTAATGCAGACTATGCTGCGCTTGCGTTTCTCAAAGGGCAGTTGTACTTTGACCTATCCCTTGACCTCCCCAAATTAACGATACCTACGGCAATAGTGTGGGGCGCGCAAGCACAATTTACGCCTGTGAGTGTAGGGCGTCGCTTGGCAGCGCTCAATCCTAGAGCAGTGCAGCGCTTCCATGAAGTACCCGATGCGGGAGTGCTGCCCCACTTGGAACGACCCGGTGTGGTTGCGGGCTTGTTATTAGATTGGTTAAATCATGTGAAGGCAGGTGGAATGATTTAGGATAGATGCCATGAGTCTAAATCGATCAGGATGGACTTCGCCTAGAGTCAGCGTTATTGTTCCGACCTACAATTGCGATCGCTACGTAGCACAAGCTGTGGCAAGCGTTCTTAATCAAACCGATGTTGAATTTGAAGTGTTAGTGATCGATGATGGCTCCATCGATCAGACCCGGTCGGTATTACAGCCCTATGGCGATCGCATTCGGTATGTCTATCAAGAGAATCAAGGGGTTGCCGTTGCTCGCAATCATGGTCTGCAACTGGCGCAGGGGGAGTTCGTTGCGTTTCTCGATGCAGATGATTGGTTTTTGCCCCATAAGCTAGCGGCTCAGATTGAAGTGTTTGAGGCCGATCCTGAACTTGGCATCGTCCATAGCGGGTGGCATCGTGTCAGTGCCGGGGGGCACCTTATTATGGATATCGAGCCTTGGCAGACGATTCCCACCCTTGATCTAGAAGCGTGGCTCCAGTGGAAGCCCGTGTTGCCGAGTGCCATGATGTTTCGGCGATCGTGGCTGATACAGGCTGATGGCTTTGATCCTCGGTTTCCGCCTGCTGAAGACACAGATTTAGTGCTCCGACTCGCGCTGATGGGCTGCAAAGCTCAGTGGTTGCATCAAATCACCACCTGCTATCGCCAGCATGACTCTAGTGCGATGCACAAAGGGCTACCTCAGGCGCGATCGCTTACTGCCGTGATCAATCAGTTTTTTGCCCGGTCTGAGTTACCCGACTCTATTCGCCGCATCGAGCCCTACATTCGCTATTCGACGTCGGTGTGGATTGCCTGGTATCTTTACTACACGGGGCATCTCAATGAAATGGTGACCTATTTGAAACAATCCTGGCATCAAAGCCCGTATCCGTCGATTGATACGTTTATTAGTTGGGCAGAAAGTTTTGCGGCTTTCTCAAGCAGTTGGGGAGACGAGTTGAACGTCGATGCTTTATGTTGTTTACCGGAATGGCATGATCTGATGAAATGGTGTATCGCTGAGATGGCTGACTCTGTATGACCCACCCGCTAGTTAGTGTAATTATTCCTGCCTTCAATGGCGATCGCTTTATTGCTGACGCTATCGACAGTGTTTTAGGGCAAACGTATCCTCATGTCGAACTGATCGTAGTAGACGACGGGTCGAGCGATCGCTCTAGCCAAGTTGTACAGTCCTATGGCGATCGCCTGCGCTATCTCTGGCAGCTCAATCAAGGCGTTGCAGCCGCTCGTAATCAAGGATTGCAGGGGGCTCAAGGGGACTTGATTGCCTTCTTAGATCAAGATGATTGCTATCATCCCCAAAAATTGGAGGGTCAAGTTAGCTGTCTGAAAACACAGCCCCAATTAGGGTGGGTGAATAGCGGCTGGCAAATTGCTGATGAGCACGGTCAGGTGTTGTCTGCAGTGCAGCCCTGGCTAGGGATTCCCACGCTTGATCAGGCTGCTTGGATTGTGTGGAAGCCTGTCTTCTTAGGAGCCATGCTATTTCGACGCGAGTGGCTCGACCGCGTTGACGGGTTTAGAGAGCAGTTTCACTATGTATCAGATGTTGATTTGGCGCTGCGGTTGGCGATCGCAGGGTGTCAGGCTGATTGGGTGCAGCAATCGACGGTGATATATCGTCAGCATGAGCGCAATGCGTCTCGGAATGTGGGTCAACAGGTTGATGAATTAAACATCGTGTTGTCAGATTTTTTCTCTCGCCCTGATTTGCCTAGTCATGTGCAGGCACTAGAACATCAATCTCGGTATCAAAGCTTGGTGTGGAGTGCATGGCGGCTTTATGATAGTGACAATTTAACAGCAACGGCTAACGCGTTAAAACAATCGCTCACATACGCGAATGGGGCATCTACGGCGATCATTCATGATTGGGTTCAACAATTTAAGCGATATTGTGCAGAATATGGTTCGACCTTTGATTCGTATCAGTTGACTCAATCAGACCCGTGGCAACAACTTGTCCATGGGATCATTGCGGGGACAATCAACGATTAATACTAAAGCAGGTTAATGCCATGAAATCACTTCCTCTGCCGCCCCAAGATCTTCGGTTCATGCAGGAAGATGATGCAGCGTTTATCACGATTGGTGATGGGTTAGTTGCAAAGCTAAAGACCATTGCAAGACTCCACCAGGAGACATCAATTATTGATATTGGCAGTGGGTATGGTCGCTTGGCGCATGCCCTGCTTCGAGGAGGCTTTAAGGGGCAGTATCACGGATTTGATATCCTAAAAAGACATATAACCTGGTGTCAGGCCAATCTCAGCACCGATCACGTAAATTTTGGATATCTTGATATTTATAATTCTCGCTATAATCCTGCTGGCTCAGTTAGGGCCCATGAGATCAAACTAGACAACTATATGACTCGGAGTGATTTGGTTGTGCTGACGAGCGTTTTTACGCATATGCTTCCGAATGAAATTGAAAATTATGTGAGTTGTTTTCCAACCCTGTTGCGTCCAGACGGCCGGGCATGTGCAACGTTTTTCTTGATCACCGATCAACGGCGTGTGCTGATTGATGAGAATAAAAGTAAGTTACCGTTGCCGTTTACGTTGACCCCATATACTCGTTACCATAATGCAGATGATCCCCTTCATGCGATCGCCTTTGATCAAAAATGGGTCATAGATACGTTGCATAAAAACGGCATGGCGGTTCAGCACATCGACTATGGCTATTGGTGTGATCAGCAACAAACCAATAGTGCTCTCTATCAAGATTTTGTGGTGTTTTCCTGATTAATTCTCGCGTTAATCAATGTCCTGCTTCAAGGTATTTCAAAAAGTTTTCGTTCACAAATCGTTGATAGTCGGCAAATTTCGCGTCTGAGCGATCGCCCAATTTACTAGCTTCCACAATCCAAACGCTTGGATAGCCGTTTGCGCTGCTATATCCGCCATGGCGTTCTAGCCCGCTCAACGCTGAATGGGTACTGGCTCCATACTCACAGTAGATAATAGGGCAATAGCCCACATGATCGAGCAGTGACGTTAAAAGCTCTTTGGAATATAAAAAATGGTGCCCCCATCCATGAAAGGCTCGGTTAATCTGAAACGTCGATACAATCCGTTTGCCTGGGTCTGGTTCAGTTAACGAAAAGTGTGTTGAAAGTACCCACTCTAACGACGGTGTTGAAAGTCGTAAAATACCGTCGGGCCGTAGACTGTGCCAAGCGTGATTTAGAAAGGCGATCGCTCCCGCTAAATCCAGGTGTTCTAAAAAGTGCTCTCCATACACGTAATCGAGATCTTGAAATGACCAAGGTTGGGTGACATCCATGACGTGATCAATCCCTGGAAAGGAGCGGATATCAACATTCCACCAACCCGGCAGAATGTTGTGAGGTCCACATCCGACCTGGACTTTTTTAATCTCAGGAATAGGTGTAGAACTCGTTGGAGGAGACGATTCTGGATGCATAACGTCAGACAAGGATGAAGGATGTTCGCGAAGCGTTGCTGAGCAAAGGACGAAGAATTCGTTGATGCCTACACAATATTTCTAGATTACTTCTAGACAACTTTTAGGCAACTTTTAGACAATAGACAAATGATTCATCTTTTCCTCATGGAGTGACTGGATAACGGCCAATATGTCACGCGCCCGCTGGTCGAAACTGTGATATCTGCGAATATGTTCGGCAAATGTAAGGCGATCGCCCCTGGTGTATTCACGTTGATTTAACCCCATTTGCACCCGTTCGGTTAGTTCTTGAGCTTCTTGATAGGTGATCACATGGGTACCAAACACGGCATCTAGACCGGGAATCGCGTCAGACACAATAACGGCTCCACATGCCGCAGCATCAAACAGGCGATTTGAAAGAAACCCCATTTGGCGCATGGTATCCCAGTGGTCATTCAGCAAGACGCCACAGTTGGTGTAATATCGCCGCAACTGTTGATTGGGGATGTACTGCCCTTTCAAATAATTAGGAGGTAAAAATTCCTCCCAGTTTGCACCATACACCTGCACATCTAATCCAGATTCAACGGCATCCCGAACAATTTTTCGATACACTTTTCGAGAATTACCGACGAATAGAACCGTTCCATCAGCATCAGATCCATCAGCGTCAGATGCTTCAAAATCAGGATAGAACACAGACGGATCGGTGCACTGCAAGAGTGACTGCACAGGCACAGATACCTTTTCCTGGAGATCTACTGCATACCGATCCGATGCCACAAACACATGATCAAATTGCTCATATTCATCTAATGTCACCTTATCGGGATGGCTAATATTCCACATAATATTGATATGGTAGGGCTTGGGTTGATAGCGGCTTAGCCCCCGTAAAGTAATCGCGATATCGTCACCATAGGAATGGGATGTCTCCCATTCCGGCAAAATATCGATTCGCACGGAGTGCCCGTGACGCTCTAAGGCTCTCTTGAGGGCCAGTGCAAAATGATAGTCTCCCCATTCGTCAGCAACCTCCCACCGGGGCACGCCAATCTTGATGCTGACTCGGAATGTTTGACTCATTTTATGTTTCAACGCCGCAAATACGGTATGAGCCCGATGACGGTAGGTATGATGTTCGAGAACGAGCTTTTGCAATTCTGCAACTCGCTCCTGTCGCTTGATGTCGTCAGACAAGTACTCATTCAGCAACTGTTCCAATGATTCTTGAGAATCATAGGTGGGTAACAGCCCTCCAAATATTTCATCGCTGCCGAGCTTGCCATTGGTGATCACGAGTGCACCCGTGGCGATCGCATCAAAGACACGAGAATTCACCGATCCCCAATCTTTGGTAACCAAGTTGGCATCATCCACGACGATCTGGGTCGATGCATACACGTTGGGCAGTTCTGAGTAGGGTAACGCACCTCGATAGTAGGGCTTAAATTTGTCAACTTTTTCCCAGTTGTAGCCGTAGAGAGCAAAGTCAAATGGAAGATTCTCAGGATTCAAGAGATCCATGATTTCGCGAGGCGAATTCCAGAAGCTGCCCGTAAAGCAGTAGTCTGACTGATAAGCATCACGAGGCTCAGCATTGGAGAAGCGATCGCTCTGAGTAGCGATTGGTAGAAGTAATACAGGTTGAGAGACTTGGTCTTCCAGGTATTCAACCCCGCGTCGTGACGAACTCCAAAAGCAGTCATAGTTGCTTGCAGATGCGCTAGTTCCCCAAATTTCAAACCAATTCCGTGCCCATGCTACTTTAACCAGACCAGGCTTCGCATTTTCAATCAGTCGCACATCATACTCGTGACGCATCACGACTACTACATCTAAGCCCGTTAGGTCACACCATTCTTCTCCTTCTGACAAATAAAAGACCTCCCAGCCAAATTCTCGAACTAGTTGTTCTCCCAGTTCTGCTGCAGTGAAGTAGTCACCTGCTGCAGTAGATAGACTTGCATCGGTGACGACAAATCCGACTCTGAGCGGGTGAGACGTCCAATACATTCCTTTTTCAAAGAAATCGTTTAAGTGCTGGCGACGAACGTAGTACCCATAGCGCTGCTCAATCACAGTGCGATTATTCAGGACTCGTTTCATGAATGCATCAGATAGCTTTCCGCTAAAGCGAGAATAGCCTCGATGGTGAAATGCGCTCAGGTAGTTGGCAGAAATAATGTCTTTGCCAAGTACCCGCTGAAAGGATAGACATAAATCCACATCTTCGTAGCCATAGAAATAGGCTTCGTTAAAGCCACCCACCGCTTGAAAATCATCATGGCGACACATCATGAGCGCTCCTGTGACAACCGGCACTCGCCATGACATAGACTGTAAGCCCAGCATCTGAGGCGCATATCGCACTTCAAACGGATACCACGGTTCGTTCTGCGAGTAGAAGTCAAACTGCACGCCTAGATGCTGAATGGGAGGATGCGCGAGAGAACGCTCTGAGACAATATCAAATAGCTTGGCACCAATGATGCCCACATTTCTGTCGTGGGTGAGCTCGACCAGTTCAGGAATAATATCTTGGCAGAGGGTCAAATCATTATTCATAAACAGCAGCAAAGGCGCGTCTGTTTGACTGGCAGCATAGTTGTTAGAGGCGGAAAATGAATAGTTTTTGCCCCGTGCAATTACAGTGATAGGTAATGTCTCAGACCACTCTTTACACACTGAAACGCTATCATCCGTTGACCCGTGGTCAATCACAATAAATTCGACAGGCTCATAGGAGTTGTAGATCACAAAGGAATGAAACAGCTCTTTGAGCAGCGTTGCCCCGTTTAAGTTCAAAATGACAATCGCAACGAGCGGATTTTCTAATTGAGACGGGCGTGAGGGGAGGCGGGGCTTACGATATACGAGTTGATTGGCCGCAATCAGATTGCCACCCGTTGAGGAATGCTTCTTGCCTCGCGTCCCGAGAATGACAGTAGCGGGTGATTTCTTCAGCGATTGACCATTTTCACTAATTTTGACACTAACCTCAACGGGGCCATCGCTGGTCAGAGAGGGAGGAAGCTTTGCCTCAAACTTGTGACAGCCGTGAGTTTGAAATGCATCAGCCAAATCTTGGCGAAACTTATTTGCGGGGAATGTGCCAATCAGATTGTTGCCAACAAAGATATCAACAAACACAACTTTGTTGGAATCAGTCTTGTGTCGTGCCCATCCAAATGCTCCATGTTTCGTGACTCCGTCTAAGCATCCTTCAAAGTCAGTTTGGCTGAAGGTGAGGCTTTGGTTGCGGAGTTGTTCGGCTTCAAGCTGGGCTCTTTGAGCTAAGAGTTGCTGGAGGGGGCGATATGCGAGCAAATAATGCTGAGGGCGGAGTTCAACAGCTTTTCGGAATGCAGAAATAGCGCGATCGCATTCTCCCTTTTTCATCCAGGCAAAGCCCAGATTGCAATGATAGTTCGCATTGTGAGGGTTAATGGCGATCGCCCGTTCATAGGCACAAATTGCACCCTCCCAATCATTCAGTTTTGCTAATGCTTTGCCGAGGTGATGATGGACAACGGGAGAGGTATCCGTAATCTCTAGGGTTTTGCGATAGAGCGCGATCGCCTGTTGCCAATGCTGAAGATCGGCATACGCGGCACCCAGATGGTGGAGAAGACCGGGCGAGTCGGGAAAGTTCTCAACGCCTTGATGGTAGACCTGTATTGCCTCTTGAATGCGTCCTTGCCGGTGCAGCGTTTTACCAAACGTGATAGAGTCATCGGCCTGCTTCAAACCAGCATGAACTGGCTTGAGGGTTGATCCGTGGGTATGAATTGGACTGAGAGGCGCAGACGACAGAGAATTACTATCTTTTGGGACAGGTTGAGACAATGCAGAACTGACATGAGCGGTCTGTTCTACTCGTACTTCATCGATCCAGTTGCTAATTTGAGCATCATCGGGGTTGAGCTGATGGGCAAGCTGGTAGAAAACAATCGCACCCTCTAAATCACGTTTTTGCCTGAGCGAATGGGCAAGTCCGACATAGAGATCCGCATTATCGGGATCTAAATCAAGGGCGCCATGATAGCTTTGGGTGTCAGACGGATCGGTCTGCACTGCTTGACGATAGTAATCGAGCGCGGCTTGAGAATCGCGCTGACACCTCGATCGCAGAGCATCCGCTAGCTTACGTCGAGCCAGTGGCGTCTCGGGTTGAAGCGCTAAGGCTCTCTGGTAGGCCGCGATCGCCCCATCCCAATCGCTCAGTTTTGCCAAAGCTTCACCCAGATTGTAATGGCTCCAGTGAAACTCTGGATGGAGGGCGATCGCCTCTCGAAATGCAGTTGCGGCATCGTCCCATTTTTCAAGCTGAAGGAGCGCATCTCCCAGATTATTGTATGACCACGAAATGGTTGGATTGAGTGCGATCGCGCGATGGTAGGCTTGAACGGCTTCTTCCCACCGCTGTTGCTTGAGAAGGACATCGCCCACGTTGTGATGGGCATCCCACTGATCGGGGTGGAGGTCGGCTACTTTTTGTAGACAGACTGTCGCCGCATACCACTCGCCTTGGCGGGTCAATAGATGTCCCAAGTTCAAATGCGCCATTAGATGGTGGGGATCTAGGCTGATCACCTGCTGATAACATCGCACGGCATCCTTCCACCGATGTTTTTGACTCGACAGAATCCGTCCTAGCTGGAAGTATGATTCCGTATCGTCAGAATTATGGTGAATCGCAGCCTGATAGCATGCTTCAGCCGCAGACAAATCGTGGTGCTGTTCTAGAAGTATTGCAAGCTGATGGTAGGCATCTGTGAATCGAGGGTTTTGGGTTAAGGCTTGCTGATAGCACGTCACCGCCCACTCTGCCCTGCCTTGCGCCACCAGCGTATTTCCTAAGGAAAAGTGCTCCTCAGCCCTGGCCCAACTGGGTTCTAGCGATAATGCTCGATACCAGGATTCTGCGGCAGCGTCTGCATGTCCGGTTTGGGTCCAGACTCGTGCCAAATTACGATGCACACCGGCAAAATCAGGATGAATGGCGATCGCCCGTTGGTAGGCGGCGATCGCCCGTTGCCACTGCTGTTGCTGAGCATAGAGGCTGCCCAGGTTAGCAAAGATTTCTGCTGAGTCGGGTTGGAGGGTCGCCAGTTTTCGGTAGCACTGAATGGCTGCATCAACCTTTCCTTGGGCTCGAAAGGCATTTCCCTGGTGGTGATAAAGCGTCGCGGTTTCCGGTTCGAGATGTTGCAAGCCTTGCTCGACGAGGGCAAGCACCTGCTCCCACTGCTGGTCTTGGGCGTATTGATGGATTCGTTGAGAATAGAGGGTAGAAGCAGGGCGCACGGATGATTCTGTATTGGCTTGGGATGCCATGGATTCGGCTTGGGATGCTCCCCCATTTGAGGCAGACGTCATACCGTTGTTTCCAGTTTGATAGGCGCCATTCAGACGCATTGCTTTGCGGTAGCAGGTTGTCGCCTCTTGCCAAAGCCCGTGCTGAGAAAGGGCTTCTGCCAGATTGAGCAACCCGCCCGGAAATGTTTCATCCAGCTCTACTACACGCCGGTAGCAGGCGATCGCTTGCTGGAGCTGCCCGTGCTGCATGAGTTCATTGCCCACGGTGAGATATTGAGCGGGGGTGGCGTGGTCAGGCTCTAGAATGAGGGCTTGATACCAGCATTCTGCTGCCAGTCTGGGTTTGTCTAGCTTGCTCCAGACTTTCGCAAGGTTACGATAGGCTCCTGCAAAACCGGGTTTGAGGGCGATCGCCCGCTGATAGTGCTGAATAGCAGACTCCCACTGGTGCTGTTGGGCATGCAGGCTGCCTAGATTGGCATACACTTCAGCATAGGTGGGCTGAATCTGAATGGCCTGCTGATAGCGCTCCATTGCCTGTTGAGTTTCGCCCTTTCCTTGAAGGGCAGTGCCCCAAATTTTTTGCACCGTTGCAGACGCAGGATACTGTTTGTAAAGGGTTTCACAGAGGGCGATCGCCTCGTCCCATTGATGGTGTTGACATAGCTCCGCCGCTTGATTCACCTGCTCTTCAGCCTCTGCTGAGAGCGGTTCAGACGCTGGGGTTTGAACAACGCCCGTTCCGTTACCGTTATGAGACTCAAGGCGAGTGTTGAGCTGAATGGCGTGTCGATAGTGGACAACCGCTTCGTTGAGTTGCCCGTTTTGTTCGAGGCTTTCTGCCAGCTTTTGATGGGCGAAAGCCAGCATGGGTGCTAGCTCAACTGCCCGCCGATAATGATGCATCGCGTCAGCCCAGTTCTGTTGAGCAGCAAACACCTCCCCCTGACGCAGCTCTAATTCTGCGATTGGTGCCTGAGGCATCGCAACCTTAGATGCATCGTGGGATGAATGAGAAGGCAGCTCATAATCAGGCTCAGCCTGGGTCAACTGGGTCGATAAAAAAGCTTGAGATATGGGAATGACGGCGTCCTCAGATCCTGAATACGTGCCCTCAGCATGAGCGCCGCGCCGCCGTAAAAAATACTGTTTGAGGTGATTTAACATGATGTAGATGCCTTCTGGGCAATAATCTGATAGCCGCGATGCAAAATACGAATGTGCGATCGAACAGACTCTAAAAACCGATCAATGCCGATTTTAGGGTCTTGCCCCGGATAGTTGGGATCCGTCCAATGATAGTCATCAAAGATCAGAATTCCTCCAGGCTTAAGAAGTCTCCAGGATAGGGTTCCATCCTGCCAAACATAGTCTGCAAGATGACATCCATCAATATAAATCAGGTCAAATGCCTGGGGGGGCAGCGTGGGCAAAATCTGATGAGAATTTCCGACTAAGCGGGTGACCCGATTGGGTGCATCTGTCTTTGCAAGATTGAGATCAAATTCAGGCTGAAAGAGGGGATCAATGCAGGTAAGGCGAGCAGATGAATGCGTCAGCACCTGATCAAACAGCCAGCAGGCAGACATTCCTTGAAAGCTTCCGATTTCTAATGCTTGACTATCGCGTACGTTCACCAGTTCCTGGAGATGGTCAGCCCAGATGGGAATATTGTGGGAAAACCAGTCTTGCGTAAAGTGATAGTCTCGCTGCTTGCAAGCGTGCCAGCCTCGCAGGTCGCAAGCCGTTTGATGAGCCGCGATCGCCCCTGGCCGATCCCCCATGCTCGCCAAAGCCCGACCCAGTTGAGTATAGGCCCATGGATAGGAATGGTTGGCAATCGTTGCGTGAGAAAGTGCGATCGCCTCCTGATATTCACCTCGCGCTAGCAGTAGTTCAACCCAGTCGTGGCGTGCCCACGGATAATCAGGATCGTGGTCAATCGAGTACTGAAAGGCGGAGATTGCGTCATCGATTTGCCCGCGTTGGCGAAACAGGTTGCCCAATTCATAATAGGCCCATCCCGGATTGGTCGTGCGATTAATGGCGTGCTGGTAAATGGAGATCGCATCTTCCCACCGATTCTGGTGTGTCATGACCTGAGCCATCTGTTGATAAGCAGGGGCGTAGTCAGCATCCAGTTGAATGGCTCGACGGTAGCACGTCAGGGCTTGATCAATCTGTCCAATTTTGAATAATGAATTGCCCAGTCTGACATGCCCATCTGTCGTTGATTTGCGCGGCTCCAGTGCGAGAGCATGATACCAATACATCAAGGCGCGATCGCGCTGCCCCACCTGCACCGCAATTGAACCCAGCTTCCAATAGGCTTCTGCGAAGCGCGGATCGTGGCTGAGAGTTTTCTGAAAGGCATCGGCTGCGGCTTGCCACTGCTGCTGCAAAATATAAATTCGCCCAACCCCTGCATAAACCTGCGCAAAATTGGGCTGAACCGATGATGCCTGCGTATGCCAGAGGGTTGCGTCTTCAAATCGCCCCATGCCCTGAAGCATGTTTCCGAGTCGCTGACAGGCTGACATAAATTCAGCCGACCTGAAGGGTGGCTGTAGAGCTTGTTCGCAAGCAGTAATCGCGTCGTTTAAGACATGGGTATGCATGGGGGGTATTACGTCACAAATCCAAGTGCTGCATGACTGCGTGCAAAGACTGTTTGGATATCAGGATATCTTCAGTCAGCGGATTTTGGTACATAATTTGCCTCAACGGATGACATTCAAATCTCTCTCCCTGGATGAAATAGTGAGACAGTCCTAGTTGATGGCTAATCACCCAGTAGTCGGTGCGGACGTAGTGGGGCGAGGTTAGTTCGACCACTTGAGCCCCGGTTTTGCAAAATATGAGGTTGGTGAGTCCGGCACCGTGGGGCGAAACGATGATATCGGCATGAGCGAATAGCTCGATTTGTCGGCTGACGGGCAACGACTCTAATACAACGGGTACGAAGCCAAGAGGTTGGAGTTGGTCAATCACCTCCGTTTCGTTTAAAACGTGACGATATCGAGCCTTCGAACGGCTGATATACAGCCGTTTGGGGCAATCTGTAGGCGCAGAATCTGGAGTAGAATCGACTGCTCTTGCAAACATCTGCCGCAAGACAGTCAACGTTTCTGGAGGCACCCAGTCTAGATGCCCTGGAAAGGATGGCACGATCAACTCATCTGCCTGGATATGGGGATGGCGATCGCTGCAAATAAGTTTTTCGGGTGAGAGTCCAAGCATCGCTAGCGTGTCTCGCTGGAACGACTGATTGATGTTGTTTACCACAAAATAGTCGATCTCAGTCAAGTCCAGTTTGCCTCGGCGCAAGATTTCAACGCGGGGGAGCACATCAATCATCCAGTGGTAGTAGACATGCCCAGACAGCCCGGACAAGACGGCGACTCGTCCGGGGATGCGCTCAACAGGAGGAAGATTATCGAGTTGAAAGAATCGATGCTGTCTCGGATCGTGGCGATCGCATCCCGGTAAATACCAGGGATAGCTCCTTGAGAGATCTGATAACAGCGCCCCATCCGGCGTGATAATCGCAATGCCATCGCAAACCCTCCATGACTGTTGCTGCGGCGCAATCCAGGCTCGTCCGTCGGGGATTGTTACCACAAAGGTCGGCGGATGCAGCCCGTCGAGCGGCGTTGTTCGAGAACACCGATATACGCCTTCTCGGCACTGAATTGGCTCAAACTCGCTGCGAAGACGCGCCATACAGGACTGGCATGTCACTCCGCCGCATTGGGGATCAGGCTTCAGAGTATGGGATGACGAATCTAGCAGAATGCAGTCTGTTGTATCAAATTCTACGTCATTCGCATCTTGCCCATCACGGACTTGCACGCGATCGCCTGTCAGAATATCTAGGCGCTGCCCCCTCCCCCAAACGACAGGCACATAGGTCACTCCTTCCTGTTTCGTTGCAGCAACCCAAGCACGAGTTGCCCTATACAGCGATCCTAAATCGCTTGTGAATTGTGTGTGAGCGGTGGGGCGGGCGCCGCCCGCCCCACCGCTCACAACCCATCTGGGATTGCTATAGATGCGAGTCGGAACCTCGAAGGAGGACGAGGAGTTTACGTCTGAGAAGATATCGGCGGTATGCTTTGGGGCAGGCGATCGCAACGCAGTTTGATAGTAGCCAATGGCCTGCTGAAATCGCTGCTGGCGTTCAAGGCTGTAGCCGATACGGGCATGAAGCCCAGGATAATTAGGTTGCTGTATCAGAGCGATGTGATAGACCATCAATGCCGCATCAAATCGCTGCTGGCGAGCAAGACAGTCTCCAAGCTTGGGGTATAGTTCGGCAGTTTGAGGCTCAATCTGAAGGGCTTTGCGGTAATAGGCTTCTGCCTGTGCAATGCCGCCATAGCCAGCGAGCAGATCGCCGAGCCGATGATAGGTTTGGGCCAGATCGTGGGGTGCCTTGTGTCCTATAGGTGTATGGCGCAAGGCAGTCAGAAACTGTACACATGCGGCTCTCGCTTGATCGAGCGCATCAGAGGACTGCGCGGTAGAATCAATACGCTGGCAATAGGCATCTACAAAGGCGGGCTGACGGGCGATCGCCTGCTGCCAATACGCCAAGGCTCGTGAGAAATGTCCTTGGTCAAACAAGAGTTGCCCGCACCGACTATAGGCGGCAAGCCGGTCTGGGTCATGCTGAATCACCTCCTCAAAACAGGCGATCGCCTCCGAATCGTGCCGCTGCTGTTGCCAAAGACATCCTAGATTGAAATGAGCCTGGGCTAAATCAGGCTGGATTTGAATGGCGTGGCGATACGCCGCAATCGCAGCATCAAGCTGCCCGTCCGCGTACAGCGCTTGTCCTAAGTTGTTGTGCAGTGATGCAGTGGGCATACGAGCGATCGCCTGTTGAAAAATGGCGATCGCATCGCTGAGTTTCCCCTGTTTCAGCCAGACACAGCCTAAATTACTGTAGGCATTTGCGTAGTCTGGTGCCAGTGCGATCGCCTGAGAATAGCACCGCACTGCTTCGTCAAGTTGCCCCTGCTGATCATAGACAACGCCTAGATTAAAGTAACGCGGAGCACTGGGCTGATGGGCGATCGCCTGACAATAGTAATCAATGGCAGCATCCCATTTCCCCTGCTGATGCATCGCCATGCCCAATGACTCATACGATGCATCTACAGGCAACGTTGGATAAGATGGATGATGGGTTTGAGGTGTCTGGATGCATTTCCTGTCATTTGTTAGCACGTCAATCAGCACTTGACTCCAATTAGACGCTCAATACTTAGAAGAATTCAAAATTATCATCGGTGATGTTCAAATTGCGATCGAGCCGGGCAACATCAGTGCCGTTGACCGATAGGAGCCCCGTTTCGGGATCATAGACGACTTCTGCATCATTGCTGATGCCACCAATTCGAATCACGTCTTCACCCGGTCTGAAATCACGAATCTCATCTACTGGGCCAATCTGTGGCTCTCCATTATTTCCGGTGAAGAATTCAAATTGGAACGTATCCGATCCGCCGCCGCCGATGAGTGTGTCTTGCCCTCGTCCACCGACTAGGGTGTCATCTCCTGGTCCTCCTCGCAAATCATCAGGCCCTAGCCCCCCCTCAATCAGGTCATCGCCGCCGCCTCCTCGGACATCATCACGGCCCGCATTAGCTTGAATCTCATCAGGGCCGCCGCCGCCGCGAATCTCATCAGGACCGCCGCCGCCACGAATCTCATCAGGGCCGCCGCCGCCGCGAATCCTATCGCTGCCGGGACCTCCAAAAATTAGATCGCCACCGCCACCGCCACGAACCTCATCCGTTCCGCCACCGGCTCTTAATCGATCGTCGCCGCTTGCGCCCTGCAAGTCGTCTGATCCTTGCCCACCGCGAATGCGATCGTCGCCAGCATTTCCTTGCAGCAGATCATCACTCAGCCCTCCAAAGAGCTGATCGTTGCCCTCGTCGCCTCGAACAATATCAGCGTCATCACCGCCGTCAATGAAGT
>DBGGTD010000476.1:0-8440 GCA_051162585.1 Elainellaceae cyanobacterium | reverse complement strand
TGTCGACCGGAAACGCCTCTGCCAAGGTCACGGTTTCTGGCATCTCGTACCAGTAGACCCCAACTTTTCCGTAAGGTTTGGGGAGCCGAATAGCTTCGCGATCGCTGTAGGGTTTAATCGCCTGCCACTGTCCATTCACCCAGGCTTGAAACGGACGCACCAATCCTAAAAACGTGGTTCGCATCACCGTCACGCCAGCCCCTCCTGATCCCCCAACCACATAGCCCAAGTGAATAGTTTCGGGTTTATCAAACTGTTCAATGCCTTGACGTACGATGCTGTTTGAAATACCTGGAAAAATTCCAGTGTTAATCACGGCTGTAATCCCGGACTGTTGGGCAGCCTCTCGATACGTCAGCGCCCGTCGAGTAAATTCGACGCTGTCGCTGACATCTAAATAGTTAACTCCTAATTCAATACAAAGCTGTAAGACACGAGCATCTCGACGATGAAATGGCCCCGCGCAATGAATCACTAAATCGGCATCCGCGATCGCCCGTTTGAGAGCTTTCCAATCTGCTAGCTCTAAGGGCAAAAATTCTGGAGGTTTTTGCGGATGCTTTAGGTGGTTGGCTGTAGACCTTGGTTGACGACCTGTAATCGTCACATGGGCGTGTGTATGGGTCAGGATATCTAAAGCAACGCTGCTCCCAATCCGCCCTTGCCCACCCAAAATTAAAACCCGTTGTGTCATCGGTGATCCCCATGCAATACCACGGTTTTGCGATAATCCCATGATCTCATCGCACGCGAAAGGGTATTAAGACATAAATGAGAAAAATCAGCTCGCCATATAGCAATCCCAGATGGGTTGTGAGTTGGTGGGGCGGGCTGAGCCCGTCCCCCCCACTCACACACAATTCACAAGCGATTTAGGATCGCTATAGGATAGACGTGAAATAAAAATTATTTGATGTATTCGAATAATTTGATAGCTTTTTGAGGGTTTCAGGGAAAAATTAGAGAAAAACTGCCGAATATGGGGATGTTGAAACGTGATGTTGAATAAAAGTCGCGCGATCGCCCTGATGACACCGATTTTGCTATCACTGCCCGGACTCTCTGCAGTAACACGGGCTCAGACGCAGATGAGCGATATGGAAACGCTACACCTCAATTTGCAAGCGGCAGTCTGCCAGAACGATTGGAATCGGGCACTCCAATATGTTAATCCGATGATTAGTTCATCCCAGTTGACGAATCGTTCGCGCATCGAACTGATTCAGTTTCGACAGCAATTGCAGATCTGGCAATCGACCGGAGCAACAGTGGATAATGTGCCAAATTGTGAGGAGGCGATCGCAGCGGTAGAGCCATCATCCAATGACAGTGAACCAAGCCGCCCAATCGACTGGCAACGCGTCACGCAACCCTACCAACAAAATGCGCGTTCATCTCCCGCGCAGACGGGCATAAGCCCTGCGAATTCAACCGCGCAAGCGAATGGCAACCGCCAACAGTGCATTCAATTGGGCGACATCATTGGTCAAGCTGATCAACACGCATCAACGGCCTTTGAGGGAGCAAACTTTTCTGATATCAACTCGTTGCTAACCACAATGTCTCAGCTTGCTGCCATCTCGGATCGAGCCGCAGGAGAGTTGCAGGCTCTTTCGATTTCAGACAATCAGCTACGAGGGTTTGTGACCAATTTTGTATCGATGTATTCTGACTTTAGCCGTAGCGCCCGTGAATTTGTCACGGCTGCTAACTCTGGCAACGTCTGGACATTAGAAGCATCGTTGGCGGAGATGGAAACTATGTCAAATCGAGGGGTTTCCCTCGCCAGCCAGGTCAATGCGTATTGTGGTTTGCAGGTAGTCACCCCCTATGAGCAGCAATAGGCATGCCCTCATATCCAGACTAAAATATTGGTCTATCGTAGAATGGGTTAGCGCAGCTTAATCAATGTTGCTCAGGTATTTTAGCTTCCATCGATAACCTAATAAATTGGCTTGGAAACGGCACTATTAGACATCTCCCGACATCAGATTAGACAAACTCAAAAGCGCACCCGCTGCTTTATGAAATGAGGCTTGCGCTTGCTCAAACAGTTGGGTTGTCCATCGTTGAGATTGCAGGAAGACACGAGCACAGTTGCGACCGGGCATTCCTGAAATCGAGCCACCCGGATGAGTGCCTGCTCCGGTTAAATATAGCCCGTGGATGGGGGTCTTGTAGTTTGCAATTTCTGGCAAGGGACGCAGGAAAATCATCTGCTCAAGCGTCATGTCGATATGATAGTAGTTACCTTTGAAAGCTCCCAAGCGGGCACCTAATTCCGCAGGGCTTTCAACTCGCCGTGCAATAATTGAACGCTTAAGATTTGGGGCATAGTCAGCGAGCTTATCGATGACGCGGTCGGCGACTTGATTCTTGAGCTCGGATG
Source organism: Elainellaceae cyanobacterium (assembly GCA_051162585.1). Taxonomy (GTDB): domain Bacteria; phylum Cyanobacteriota; class Cyanobacteriia; order CAZCXK01; family CAZCXK01; genus DBGGTD01. The sequence goes on along the minus strand of DBGGTD010000476.1, from coordinate 6,051 downwards.
TCCAGCCTGTTCCATTGAGGCCGGTTCCTTCCGCTCCCGCAATTTGGTAGGGCGCGAAAAACTCAATCCACAACGTGTGTTTGCCCTCAGGGGCCATCGACGGATCAAGCATCGTGGGTACGACCGCATACATTGAAGGATTGCGATCAGGGATTTCTCCAGCAATTGGGAGGGCGTGGGCCTCTTCTACATGGCGCACCGAGTCTGCTATCAAAACAGACCCGATTAAATAATCATCGTGATGATGGTGGTGTTCAAACCGGGGGGCTTCAGACAGGGCACAATCAATTTTGAGGATAGTTTCGTTGTTGTTTACAATGAGGCGATCGAGGCGATCGCGCAAATTTGGATCAGCCGCATCCACATCGCCTGCATCCATGCATTGCAAAAATAATCGCTTCGCATCGATATTTGAGATGACTCCGCACTTGGCTCGATATTCGTCTCCATCTTCGGTGCGTATCCCAACGGCGCGTCCATCGTCGATTAACACATGCTTGACAGTTTTCCCAGTTAAGACCGTTCCACCTCGGTGTCTAATCAGATTGAGCAATGCCTGAACCAGTGCTCCTGTTCCCCCTTTCGGTCGAGCCATGCCGGGATGGTGGCGCATCGACATCATCATCCCGCCGAGGGCGTTGGTTTTCTGAGAGGGAGGAACACCGATTTCGGCAGCAAGTCGAGCTAAAGGAGCTTTGACCACTTCTGAGTCAAACCATTCATTGAGGCTATCTTCGGCACTCATCATCATAGTGCGGATGAAATCAAGCGCCTGATCGACGCCTCCAACTACAGAGAAAGCATCTTTCAAGGAGTAGTAGCTATAGTGGTTAGCAATTTCTAAGACCGACTTAGGAGGCGCATTAAAGATGGGAACTAATGCTCTAGTGCAGGTTTGCCAATACTGGATAAATTCTGCATATTTACAAGAGTCGCGATCGCTATACTGAGCAATTTCAGCGCAGGTTTTCTCGACAGAGCGATGTGCCAAAAACGACCTGCCATCGGGCTGAGGGCAAAACACAACTGGATCACAATACAAATACTGCAAACCGTATCGAGTCAGGTCTAGTTCCTGAACAATTGGCCCTAAATGAATAAATTCATGGTCAATTGCACACAGGTTGAATCGAAACCCCGGTGCTTCGTCAGGAAGACACTCTTCAGTCGTTGCGGCCCCACCTGGAACAGGCCGCTTTTCTACTAATGCTACGCTATATCCGGCTTTCAGGAGATAAGCCGCACATACTAAACCGTTGTGCCCTGCACCAATAATGACGACATCGTACTCTTGCATGCGATTTGAGTTACCAAGATTCAATTACTAAACTGCTGAGCTTTAATCTGATCCGTTTTTGCTGCCATGATGAAATCATTGCGATGCAGACCTTCGATGGCGTGAGTCCACCAGGTCACTGTTACTTTTCCCCATTCCGTCAGCAAAGCAGGATGGTGCCCTTCCTTTTCAGCCTCTTCACCGATAGCTTGCGTAAATGCAAGAGCCTGCTTAAAATCCAGAAACTTGTAAACTCTTTCCAAGCGCGATGTACCGTCGCGATCAACAATTGACCAATTAGGAATTTGTGGCTTGAGAGTGTCAATTTCCTCGGGTGTAACGGGTGGAGAATTGCCTTTACAAGGTGTACATTTCTGCTCAGATATACTTGGCATAATTCATCCCTTTCCCTTTCTCTTTATTTTTTGTAGCTGCCTTGTTCTCGTAGAGCTTCAAATCTGGTTTTTCTAACTAATGGTCAAGATATGGCGATCCCAAATCGCTCGTAACCCATATAGGATTGCTATACTTACCTGATTGATTGGCAAAATGTTTTGTCAATCAACCAGAACACTCAATAACCGAGTACAAAAATTGAAACAAAACGAGGATTTTACATTGATTTCGACACTAACAATTTGATTGTTGACTTGATTGTGGATTAATATTCTCTGAGATTAGAATTTAGCAACTTTAAAACTTTTAGAGATCTGTCGGTAGTCTTATTTTAATTGTTGAGCATCTTTCAAAGGTGCATCTTTCGAGCATACACCTTCTGAAATCTGAGCCTGATTTATCAGTCAGACATTTTTCTTTGCCTTTGATGGACCCACGCTTTAAGCGGCTGATAGTACTTGCGCGCGATCGCCGGTAGGATTGAGAGGCCAATTAACGCCATCAATGCCAAAACAAACGTTGTGATTTCCTCTCCTCGCATTGCCTCACCACCCGTTACTCCAAGCCATGTATACACTAATGTGCCTGGGATAATACCGACTGCTGTGCCAATAATGTAAGGCTTGATCGTAATTGAGGTTAGCCCCAATAGGAAGTTCACAATATTAAATGGCGAAATGGGAGTAAATCGAATTGCTAAAACGCACGAGATTGCGTTGCATGTCACAGCTTGATTGAGCCACGTTAATGCTCGGTGCCGTCCGAAGCGCCGCTCGACCCAATCTCGCATTAGATATCGAGCAATAATAAACGCAACGATCGCACCCAACGTTGCGCCAATGACCGACCAAACGGTTCCCCAGACCAAGCCAAAGACAGCCCCTCCAGCGATTACCAACACCACACCCGGAAGCCCAATTGCAGCAGCAATAATATGAGCTAAAACAAAAATTTTAACTGCACACATCTCTAACTCATCAAACTGCCTGATCAATACGTCTACATTAAATAACGTCCGTAGGGGGCTAATCATGCAGGTCAAAGCCACCCCTAGTAGAAACAACATCCCTAGTAGCTTTGTTGAGATTTGTGTTGAGAACATGTTAAATCACTGAAAATGCAAGCTGCTGCGTCGCCGAGACAGAGTTTCTATAGCCCGTAGGGCTTAGATTTATGTGTAGAACTCGCGCACCGCGCGGGTTCTACACACGTTCAGCGTCCTAACGCAAAAGCGTAAGGCTATATTAATAATTATTTCTACAGAACCTAACGTGAAAAGACGCGATCGCCTAATGCGATATCAAACCCTAAAGAAGCATTAGAGCTTGAACTCTAACCTTTGATTTTCAGGGATAGGAATGAAATTTTCCTGAGACTGATATAGGAGTTTCTTGAGAACAACATAAATTTTCAAATGCGTCCCTGCAATATAGCAACCCTAATCATAAGCAGGTTGCCATACCTTGATAGTCTTGTCTGAGCTAGCGCTGATTAACATTCGCCCATTGGGGCTGAAGGCAACGGATCGAATCGGACGCGTGTGGCTAGACAACGGCGGGCATAATCGTCTGCGTCGTTGAATGTTCCAGAGTTCGACCACTCGACCGCTAGCACTCGCCAAAATTTGTCCGTCAGGGCTGAAACAAATGGCAGCGATAGGCCCTGCTTGATGCGAGGTTAGCGGAACTTGCTTACCTCGCCGCAAATCCCAAAGCTCGATGCTGGTTCCACCGGCGATCGCCAATTGCACCCCAATAGGGCTAAACTCCACGGCTGTAATACTTCCAAACTGATAGGTTAGAGATTCTTGTCGCTGATATTTGATCGGGTTCCATAGCTCGACGGTGCCATCCAAGCTGCCAACTGCCAGAATACGTCCATTGGGGCTAAATGCAAGCGATCGCACGGCTTTTGCTGCTGCTGTCAATGGACGCAGCAAAGTTCCAGTCCGAGCGGCCCATAGATTAATTGCAGTGCCGCTTGCACTCACCAACACTTGGCTATTCGTGCTAAATGCGAGAGCTTGAACAGGCTCCGGCTGCCGAGGCAATGTGCGAAGCAATTGCCCACTTGGCATTGCCCACAATTTGATCGTGCGGTCAAAACTGCCAGTCGCCAGTAATTGCCCATCCTGGCTAATTGCCACCGCGGTCACTCGATTTGAATGCTCAGTCAGAGTAGATTGCAGCATCCCGCGTGGCATTGACCAGAGCTTAATAGTGCTATCGTAGCTGCCACTGACCAAAAGCTGACTGTCAGGGGTAAGGGCGATCGCCCTTACTTGATCTTGATGGTCAGAAAGTGTCCTTAAGAGTCGGACATTTTGCCAAGCCTGAATCGGCAACGGCGGTAGATCAGGTTTTTCTGGGCTGCTCACCAGTGCCGATGACGACCAGATTCGTCCTGGAGTCGAGTTGTCGACATAGATGAGAGATGCCAACCGCTGCAAAATAATTTGTGCTGACTGAGGACGATTTCCCGGAAATGGCTCCATTAAATCATCGAGCAGATTCGCTAGAGGAGCCGAGACGTGAGGAGCCGCTTCGCGCCAGTTAAGCCTGCCCGTGCGATTATCAATTTGAAAATCGACCGGATGCTTCGCTGTCAGCAAATGCACCATCGTCCGCCCGAGAGCAAAAAAATCTGATTGCGGAACCGCCCGCCCCTCTGCTTGCTCGTGGGGCGTATATCCTGCCGCAAAAATACGGGTTCCGGTCATTCCATCTGTTCGCTCGTTGAGCAAATAGGTTGCCGTAATTTCTCTAACTGCTCCAAAATCAATGAGTACCAATTGTCCATCGGGTCTGAGAATAATATTGGGCGGTTTGATATCACGATGGATTAAGTCGCGTTGGTGAATCTGATCGAGAATGCGAGCCAATTGAAATAACCATGCAATGCCCTGTTTCTGAGAGATGGGGTGATTTTGTCGACGCTTTAACCAGATTCTCAGCGTTGGACCGCTGATTTTCTCCATCACCAAACAATAGAAGGGGTCGTCGCTGTCTTCAGGCCATCTAAAATATCCATCTGGACTAACTCTTGGAATACCAGAATGCTGAAGCTGACTCAACACTCTCGCTTCTCGTCGGAACAAATCAATTGATTTTTGGCGAATCTCAGGATCATAGAAACCTCTGAGATCTAATACTTTCATAACTTTTTGGCATTGGCGATTGTTGTCTGTCGTTGCAGCACAAACTTCATCCAACACCTCGAATGTTTGCCCAAAGCCACCCCGACCGATTGCCCTGATGACTCGATAGCGTTCATAAATAAGCGTACCTAGTTCCAGCATGGCAACGTCGAGATGGATCATGGCATGTCATTCCCCGCTCTAACGCCGTCGAGCAGGCTTTGGAGATTAGCCTCTGCATACCCCACTACTTGAGAGGGTTTGCCGCGTATAAGGGAGAGGATGTCTTGCAACTGTTCCTCAACACTTCGCTCACGACTGAGATTGTCTTGAATACAATCTCTGACTCGATTCAGAATCAATCGCACTTGAACAGGTTTGAGGTCACCTTGTTCTCCTTGATCTCGAACGAGGGCGTGACTCCTCAGCAGTCCGAGTTTTTGCATGTCTAAGGCTTTAACGACTGCAATTATATCTCGGCATGCCTGATCGATGAGTCGATTTGTCACATGCTTCATAACAACAGGCTGAAGCGTAAAAATAGCCTCGTTACTTTGGGCGCTTTGCTCTTTCTCAATGAGCGATCGCCGTTGAAGTGACTGCAATGCTTGCAACAAGTCTGAAAGCGACACAGACATACAGAGGTCGTGCTTGAGCTCTAGCAACGATACTGGCTGACAGGCGATCGCCAACCAATACATAATACTCATCTCAAGCGATGACAGTCGCCCAAACTGCTCATGCAAAATTTCAGAGACAACATCCCCTACAAAGACTGTACTCTGATCTAAGAACTCAGCAATGCTGCTGCCAAAAAATTCTTGAATGATTTTGGAAACTACCTTTAAAGCGGACGGATTACCCCGATATCGTTGAATTAATGCCTCTAATCCGCTTCCAGAATTCGTCAAGCCCGTGGCTTCTAAAATTCGCTTGCCATCTTCCCAATTCACCCCCCTGAGCTGTCGTTCCCGCACAGGCTGCATCGGGCCGGCGAGTGCTGCAATTTCAATCGGTTGCTCTCGGCTGATGAGAATCATGCAGCTCTGATGGCGCTCTTCTCCCACACATCGAATCAGCTTTCCATAGCCTTTGTAGCCATCTCGGTAGCGCCCCACGAGCTCGCCACCTCGTAAGACCGCTTCCACATCGTCGAGCAGCAACAAACATCGACGCGATCGCAAACAGTCCATCAGATCTGAGATTCGCCCTTCAAGACTGAGCGATAAATGATGTTCAGATC
>DBGGTD010000475.1:0-2602 GCA_051162585.1 Elainellaceae cyanobacterium | reverse complement strand
GGTTTAGCAATGTTGTCACCCGTTAAGGTCGGCTCTTGGCTGCTGCCGAGGTTTCGCTCAATTCGTCAGCTACAGCTCGATTTAATCTTGGGTTGGCAATTTCCTCATCGATTTTATCGATGGCAATTAGCCGATATTGCGCCAACGTACTTGATGGGGGGGAGCGGTTATGAGGAAGCCGTCTTACGTCTGCTGGATATTGCCTGTCTCACCCAGCGAATGCCCCAAGCTGAGGCGGCGATCGCTCACCTCGACCAATTGCTTACGAACTATCATCATCGCTTGCGGCAAGAACCTCGAAAGACAGTGCTAGTAATGGGGGGCACCCGGTTGAATATTTGGTGTGATCGCTATCCCGTCGAAGCCGTGACCGGAACGTTGGGCAGCGTCATTCAGCGGTTTACCCATTTTCCCTGGGTTAAACCTGCTCCTGATCGAGGTGAGTCTGGTTTGGTTTATCTATCCCTGCCGCAGATTGCGGCAATCAATCCGGATGTGATTTTGATGCAATCTTATGGCGAGTCTTTGTCTGACTGCCTACAGAGAAATCGGCATTGGCGATCACTCAAGGCCGTCCAAGCTCAGCAGGTCTTCGAAATTGATCAGTATTGGCATTGGGGCAACGGTACGCGTCTGATTCGCCTAATGCTGCAGCGGCTTTTGCCTCTCATCTATCCCCAAGCCTTGACGACATCGAAGTCATTGCCGCCGACACAATCACCCACTTCTTAAAAAATGTGCTAGCGAGGTTGGGCGATCGCCTCGGTACTAACGCTGACGCTTCGTTCTATTCACCCGATCTGATTACCGGATCTGTCGCATCATAAAGAAAACCGAAGCTTACAAGTCTGCTTTGTTGATTGAGCAATCGCCCGCATGCTGACATCCGGATCTCCATCGATTTCCCCATCTGCCCCTTGTCAATACTGTTCGGTGATGTTTCGGGCGAACGGCAAATGCCCCATCGGTACTGCAATCACAGCGATTTGTGGCTCATGATTGTCGTTGGAATGGCGACCCCGCTGGTGGCAAAAGATAAAAGTGATTCGCTTGAGCAGCAGGCGTAATTAAATTATGGGGACAGATCGCCCGACCATTCCACTTCATCTAGCCAAAAGCTGTAGAGAACGGGTCGATTCTGCTCGTCGGTGAGAATCGCCGCCCCTGCGCGATCGCAAAGGTGGACTAAAACCGCGGTTCTGGAGCCTTCGGCTACAAGAGCCACAACTTGCCCAAAGTAATAAGTTTGTGAATGATATAGAGAGGGGGGAATGAATGGTTGCATCAAGGCAACGACTATTGCATCCTGGTCGCCCCAAAAGGACGCGATCCGGCGTAACAAAGGAGCCTCGGGCCGATATCGATAGGTTTTCAGCAGCGCAAAGTCGTCTCGGTGTATGGGGAGCAGTAGCTCCAGAAGCTTAGCATTTGCCAAGATCTCACCCGGTCTGCCGCTGTAGCGACGCAGGTTAATCGGTTCTGACACTTAGCTATTACTGGAAAATTACGCCTAGAATTTGATTGAGTGATTGCCATAGAGCAATTTGTTCAGTGTTTATAAAAAAGTGATCACCTGGAAACATTTGTAGTGAAAACGTGTCATTAGTCTGCTCTTGCCAAGCTTTCAACATCTCACAATTTACATCTGGATCTTGAAATCCACCAAAGGCAGTAATGGCGCAACGCAGTGAGGGTTTTGCTTTGTAAACATACGTCTCATGAAGTTCGAAATCTGCCCTAAGTGTTGGTAATAGTAATTGCATCAAATCTTTATTCGTAAGAACTGCTTCTGGCGTACCATTCAGCAAACGCAACTCTTCTAAAAAATCAGCATTAGGTAGAGGATGAATAGGAGGATTAGGTTCAGGTATGTCTGGGGCACGACGGCCAGACACAAACAAATGAGCTGGAGTAGAGCTATACTGTTGAGACAATAAATGGGTCACTTCGAAGCTGAGCAGTGCGCCCATACTGTGGCCGAAAAATGCAAAAGGCTTGTCAAGATAAGGTACGAGAGACTGGGCGATCATATTGACTAAAGGATCTATCCGTGTAAACGGCTTTTCTCGTAATCGCGTACCGCGCCCTGGCAACTCGATTGGACAAACCTCAACTTCCTCGCAGAGTTGATCAGACCAATCACGAAAAATGAGCGCTCCGCCACCAGCATACGGAAGACAGAATAACCTCAGAGATGCGCCAGGATTGGGCTTGAAACACTTTACCCAGGAATTAGTTACAGTTGTGACCATAATTTCGAATACATTTAGCCTCTCTGGGAAGATTTACTAGCTACAGCTAGTAAATCCTCTATGTCATAGTCAAGATACTTTCTGATCTCTGGCTTCTGAGAACTCTTAATCCACCGAAATAAACGAGCCTGCTCGGCCAGCCCAAAATCAGATATCACATCTAAATTTCTTTGTGCTGCATCACCTAATCGAAAATAGTTTTCAGGCAAAAAGTCAACTGAGTTAATTAGTGAGATAATTTGTTCAACAGCACTATCTGGAGATAGACATCCAGTCTCTACGGCTTCAAGCGTGGCTGATGCTTTTTGAAAAAAGTTTTCACCTAATCCTGTAAAACTAGGAGTTAGATA
>DBGGTD010000474.1:0-4076 GCA_051162585.1 Elainellaceae cyanobacterium | reverse complement strand
GGGCAATACTCAGTGGGCGGCGCAAACTGATCAGCTCTTGCGCCAAGTACAGCAGCAAGACGGATAAATTGATTCTTTAAAGTCCTTAAAGGTCATCCTCTGGCGTATCTTGAAATCCCCGCATAATGCGAGAGAGCTCACTCTTCTCATCCACCGAGATTCGAGTGGGTGAACCGCTAATAATTCGTTCAAGATTGCGGAATGAGTCTTTAATTTGAGGCCCTTCCTCACTGATAATATATTCGCGAATGCCCTTATCATGCCATGATCCCCGCATTTTAAAGACATTAATCGCACGAGCCATCTCCCCTCGGATTTCGACATATTGCAAGAGCAAAATCGTATCGGTGATGGTCGAGATTTGAGAATCAGTAATTGAGTTAGACCCCATAAACTGATCTGTTGTGTTGGTGAAAAATCCGGTGATCTCTTCCTGCTTCGCAAAGCCCGTTACACCAATCACAAACTGTCGAAAGGCATTATTGCTAACCCCCCGATCGAGCGCCGACAGCGAATCAATGGCGATTCTTGACGGCTTAAAGTCTGCAATCTCCGATTTAATGATTTGCAAATGGTCTTCTAGCCCTGCCGACTCTGGGTAAGCGCAAATAATTTTTAGCAAACCCTGTTGCTCTAATTCTTCAAAATTGATGCCCCACGAATACGCATTTCGAGATAGCTGCGCTCTAGACTCTTCGTATGCAAATAACAACGCCCGTTCGTTTATCCGACAGCCATCTTGAAGAAACTTACTGACCAGCAGGGTTTTACCGGTTCCAGTAGCACCCGTTGCAAGAATAATCGAGTCTTTGAAAAAGCCGCCACCGCACATTTCGTCAAGAGTTTTAACCCCAGAGGACACCCGAACATTAGATGAGCGCTGCGTCAAACGCATCGCCCCAAGCGGGAAAATGCTGACACCTTGATTGGTAATCGTAAACGGGTACTCTCCTTTCATATGGGTCGTACCCCGTAGCTTTAAAATCTCGATGGTTCGTCGCCGTCGTTCACCTTCTAATACGTTGCGAACAATAACAACGTTGTCAGATACAAACTCTTCGACCCCAAATCGAGCTACAGGGCCATATTCTTCAACCCGTTCGGTGGTCATAATCGTGGTTGCACCCATCTGTTTCAACCGTGCAACCAACCTAAAAATTTCTCGACGAACAACTGATGCAACATCATATTGCTGGAAAACAGCCGTCACTGAATCAATCGAGACGCGCTTTGCCTTGTATTTACGAATAGCATATTGAATCCGCTCGATGAGCGCAGACAAATCAAAATTGCCCACCACATCTTGCCCTTCTGGGTCGGGAGACGCGTCTAAAATAAACAATTTTCCATCATCGATGAGTTCTTGCAAGTTCCAGCCAAAGCTATATGCATTTTTAATAATGTCAATGGGGGATTCTTCAAACGTGACGAAGATTCCTGATTCATCAAATTGAGTAATTCCGTTGTAGAGAAATTGAACAGCTATCAGTGTTTTGCCGGTGCCTGATGTGCCACTAACGAGCGTTGTTCGACCAACAGGCAGACCTCCATGACTGATATCGTCGAAGCCTTCAATTAGAGTGCGTATTTTATGAATACCTTCTAGGACTGTCTCGTTCTGCTGTCTGGCGTAATTGTTCTTCTGCATGATTCTTATTAAAGACGCATTTTTTAAGTCAGCGAAGGAGCATAATTTTAAACACGAACATTACCATTTATAATCAGATGAAATAGGGTAAGAGAGGCGGTAATGAATTGCAAAATTTGAGATTCATTTCGCTCACATTTTGCTTTGGATAAAAGCTTCGAATAAAAGCTAGTTTTCACCCGTGAATAGGTCGCCTATCAAGACTCAGCATCAGCGTCTTAATTATTCATACTCTGCATCGTCATCAAGCAATTCATCATATAGTAAATCTAAACCAATTAAAACCCTTTCCCGGTCAGATAAGTCACCAATTATTTTTCGCACTGGTGGCGGCAGGATCTTTGACAGAGTAGGAGTTGCCAAAATTTTATCTTCTTCTGCTAACTGGGGATTTTTGAGAACATCGATCACTTTAAGGGCATAAACTCCTCTAAATTCTCGTTCTAAAATGCTCTTTAGAGTCCTTAAGGCTCGGATTGAGTTGGGAGTGTTTCCCGCTACATACAGTTTCAAAATGTAGGTCTTATTCGAGGAAGTCATACAGCACGCTAAGGACGGTTTCTAAAAAAGTTGAGAATATTAAAAAGAGACACGTTGGAATATCTCATTTAGTTTATGACTCTCTTGGGATGGATCGGCGATACATTTCACATAAGTTTGCTAGAGTATCGATCAGAGTTAATCGATAATCGAGCAATATTTCTTCACTCCGACCTTCCAATTTTAGCTGTTTGGAAAAGTCATCCATCAGTTCCATGTGGATTTCGACAACTTTGGCAATCGGAATATCAGCAAAGAATGTCATGTTTACATAATTATCAATCATTTGATTTAAAGTATCGTCATCGGAAAAATAGTTCAGGATAATTTCTCGATAAGTATTTTTTAGCTGATAAAAAAATTCTCGCTTTTCAGCAGGCTGCATGTTGCGAAGAAAATTTTGAGGATTTCGTCTGTAGTACACACCGAGATACCCTAAACGCTCTCTTAGCTTTTCAGCTAACCGTTTCTGATGAGGAACTAAAACCTCTTCTAATGAGGAGAACTGAGGTGATGCTTGGGGTACGGTTCCATCTTTAGGTAGCGAACAAGCTGGCGAGAGTTCTAAAAATTTGGTGATAGCTTGGGCAATAAATGCCTCAATTTTGTCGAGTTGAGCCCCCCCCATCCTCAAAACTGCTGTGTGGTATTGCTCTTCTGGAACTATCGGGGCAGCCGAATCAGATGTAAATGACTGAGGTGATGACGCTTGGCTGGTATCAAAATGATCTTGGGTTTCTAGCACAACGATTGGGAGGAGAGCTGCTCTCTGCTCCAGTTGTTCGAATATGGACGACAATCGAGTGTTGTCTTGTAGGACAAGACAGTCAATTTGATGATTATCCTCCTCTACAAAATTCAGAAACTCAGCTTCAGAGGTGAACTGGTTTAACATATACCAATCTTCTCTCATAGCCTTTGAAAGTTCGATCGCTAGAGAGTCTGAATAAAGGAGAGCGCAAACCGAAAGTTGAGGGTGCAAGATAACAAGGGATACAGAATATCGACAGCTAGCGGGAATATAGGACGATACCGACATTTCGTATAGAAATGTTGCTCGACATTAGATTAGAATACTTAACATTTATTGTAGGTCTAAAGGTTCTGGAACAAAGGCGCATAATTAAATTAAGGTAAATTTAAGCACCGCGCGATTCAAGCTGTGTGACATAGAGCACTTTATGCCTGTTGATGTTCTCAGAGGATTCCTTTAAAATCCTGATCTTAATTGCCTTAGCGACTAACGTTCCTTTGACAGAGATGCTTTCCTTCAGAACGCTACGCGAATGCGCTAGGTGTCACTTACGAAATGCAGGCTACCCCGACACTAGCGGAGCCATGCCCGCAAGGCTATAACCTACAGAGTCAGGTTTCAAAGCCTCTGGTTTTGCTGGAGTCTGCATAAGCGTCGCGAACGCACACTTTGTTTGTGTAGTCGCGGTTTACTCTTCGAGAAGCTGTAAGCGTCTATGACCGCCGAACCCCTTTAAAGTATTCTCTCAGGCTATTCTTGTTAAGAGATGATTGTCTTCACTGAAAAGGGGCTTTGCTTTATACTGAGTTGCTGTATCTTAATTATGTTGTGTTTCTAAAGGGTTGAAATTGGCCTAATCGCCCAACATGCCGCGATTTAGCAAAAATAGCTACATGTTGACGGCAAATTTACTACCCCCCGTGAATTGTCGATTGGCTAGTTCTGACGTATAGAGACTGTCTCCAATGCCGTTCACGAATCCTGATTTTCTCATTACTTTTCTTGAACGCTTGCCTATATGCATTCATACAGATAGCTTATTATCTCTCGTTAAAAAACTAGACGTATATCCGTGCGATCGCCTCTTGATCGTCGATGAGCGGCAGCAACCTTTAGGTATATTAGCAGTTAGCC
>DBGGTD010000473.1:0-8404 GCA_051162585.1 Elainellaceae cyanobacterium | reverse complement strand
AACCGCCATCCTGTGCCATTCTTCAGAATATCCGTTGCCACCAAATACGACTGCACTGTGTTCTTCCATCACTTCTTTGAGAGTAGTGATGATTGCAGTATTGAGTTCTATGCCCTTGGCTAATTCGCTTTCCAGACGATTGCCAATCCAATCGAGAGAGTCTGCCAACATCGTATTCAGTACAATCAGCGGACCTGATACGGATTGGTTTGATCCGACTGCTCGAAATTCGAAACGATTGCCCGTAAACGCAAAGGGAGACGTTCGGTTTCGATCGCCCGCATCTTTGGTGAGATGAGGTAGCACATCAACGCCCAAATCCATGATCCCTTTCTGCTTTGAATCAGTTACTGTACCTGTTTTAATTTGCTCAAAGACTTCTTCTAGCTGTGTCCCTAGATAAACAGACATGATAGCCGGGGGAGCTTCGTTTGCTCCAAGTCTATGGTCATTACTAGCAGTTGCGATCGCTGCGCGCATGAGCGTCCCATACTTATGAACCCCCCGAATCACCGCACCACAGAACACTAGGAACTGAGCATTTTCATGGGGAGAATCTCCTGGATCAAGCAAGTTTCCTTGAGTGGCATTCCCCACAGACCAGTTGACATGTTTCCCAGACCCATTGATGCCCGCAAAAGGTTTCTCATGCAGTAGGCAGGTAAAATTGTGCTTTTTGGCAGTATGCCGCAGAACCGTCATAATCAATTGCTGATGATCGCTTGCTACGTTTGCTGCTTCGAAAAAGGGCGCAATTTCAAACTGACCCGGGGCGACTTCGTTATGCCTAGTTTTGGCTGGAATCCCAAGCTTGTACAGGGTTTCTTCAACATCCTGCATGTAAACTTGCACCCGCTCTGGAATCGCGCCGAAGTAATGATCGTCAAATTCTTGACCCTTAGCAGGTGCTTTACCAAACAATGTGCGCCCTGCCAAAAGAAGATCGGGGCGTTGACTTGTAAAGTTAGCATCGATCAAGAAATACTCTTGTTCAGCACCACAGCTAGAGTTTACATGAGCAACATCAGTATGCCCCAGGAGTTTTAAGACCTTGTTAGCGGCTTTGTCCATCGCCGCAATGGAGCGTAAGAGGGGCACTTTCTTATCTAGTGCTTCTCCTGTCCAAGATACAAAAACAGTGGGGATGCACAATGTTGAACCATTGTCTGTTTCCATGATGTAAGCTGGGCTGGTCACATCCCAGCCAGTATATCCCCGTGCTTCAAAGGTATCTCGAATACCGCCATTCGGGAATGAAGAACCATCTGGCTCTCCTTGCACTAGCACTTTGCCAGAAAATTCTGAGATAACGTTGCCGTCCCCCTGTACCGAAATAAAGCCGTCGTGCTTTTCTGCGGTCAGGTTGGTCATTGGGTAAAAGACGTGAGCATAATAAAGCGCTCCCTTTGATGTCGCCCAGTCTCTCATTGCTGTGGCAACGGCATCTGCAATGGAGGGGTCAAGCTTCTCACCCGTGACGATCGTTTTTTTGATGGATTTGAAGACATTTTTGGGGAGGCTCGCCTGCATTTTACCGAGGTTAAAGACGTTCTCTGCCCATATCTTTTCTAGACGCTCTGGGGCTTTGGACGGCATTAATTCTCGATTGATGATCTGACGAACTGCTTGAATGCGAGCTTCATTTTTACTCATAGGTTGTTCCTAAGCACCTAGGAAATTTATATGTGGGCAAAAAAATGGCGCCACTAAACACGAAGAACTTTGCCACTGACTCTGAACTTCAGAGATTATAGTGGTTGTGAGGTATGCCCGCTTACCATTTGGGGCACTACACGTTAAGCTTGCGGATCAGTAACGCCTCAAACATTGGAGTAATTCAAGATTTGAACTTGATTAAGCGATTGTTGTCATGGATAGCAGTTTGCTGTTGTACTGAACGCTACCGAATATCATTGCTCTAGTGAGCGATCGCCCTAGTGATAGGTTAGTATGCGCTTGAGTTAGTCATTTCGGCTAACAAATTTGAAAAATCGGCTTTCTTCACCACTATCGAGTCGATCTTGGTAGAGAAATGCAAGCTGCTTGTCTTCAAATTTTTCAAAGAAAGCATCCCAGGGGATGTGCTCTAGCGATTCTTCATCGCCATATCCTGGGAAATCGATTTGCAACACTCCAGGGTCGTCGGTATCTCCGGTGGCTTTGACGGTTGCTGGGTGCCCACCCCGTGATTCGACCCATTGTTTAATCGTGTTGTGATCGGTGGTTGTTTTAGATTCTCCCGCCATAGCCATATCTCATAACTCTACGTCTGACCTTATCGAGTTAGGGAAAGAATTTCGTCTCTCTATGGAAGGGGTTATGATTTTTGATAGGCGCGTTTTTGAATCTCATTAAGGGAGAGATTCGTGAATACTCGGTAGGCGATCGCACTCTGCATTTTTTCCTCACTCAGTCAAGAATAAATGCGATCGCAGTAAAGTAATGGCTCCCCTCTAGGTGCTGATAGACTCAGACTATACTTCAACGTCCTACAAAGCTGCTCTCACGACACCGCCCTCAACCCGCAAAGGAGCGCCATTGGTCGCTGAAGATAATGGACTTGCCACATAAGCAACTAGATTAGCCACTTCTTCAGGCTCAATGAATCGCTGAAGTAACGATGTTGGACGGGCTGTTTGAAAAAATTCGTCTTTGACCGTTTCAATCGTTTTCTCTTGAGAATCAGCCATTTGCTTGACAAACTCGTGCACGCCTTCAGACATGGTGGGTCCTGCGAGGACAGAGTTTACAGTGACGCCTGTGCCTACAGTGGTTTCAGCAATGCCTCGTGCGATCGCAATTTGAGCCGTTTTGGTCATGCCGTAATGAATCATCTCTTCTGGAATGTGGACCGCCGACTCACTAGAGATGAAGATAATCCGTCCCCAGTTGCGATCGCGCATCCCTGGCAAATACGCCCGTGACAAACGCACACCGCTCATCACATTGACTCGAAACATTGTTTCCCAGTCGTCGTCTGACAGGTGCTCAAAGGATTTGGGCTCAAAAATACCGAGATTGTTAACTAAGATATCAACTTGCGGATAGTGCTGAACAACCTGTTTTACGCCGTCTGCTGTGCTTAGATCTGCTGCAATGCCCATTAGCTTGCCCGATATGCCATCAGACTGAATTTGCGCGATCGCTTCATCAACTCGCTCTTGGGTGCGACCATTGATGATGACCGATGCCCCTTCCGTCGCTAACCGAGTGGCGATCGCATAGCCGATGCCAGCCGTCGAGCCTGAGACTAGGGCAGTTTTGCCTGCGAGTTGTAGATCCATAGTGCTTTCTCCAGATAGTTCTGACCTTAAGGATGAATGACACCCATTGATTCTAGAAACTTTAGAAAGAGAGAGATCTCTAGAACAGAGCGCATATGTTAGGGATTAGTAAAAGAGTAACCTCATGGGGAGCGTTATGCTGACGCTAACAGCACCATACGGCACTGTCGGGATCTATCCAATCGATGATCGGCGTCGAACTGTCTACACCCATAGGTGAGGTGGTTTTTATGAAACTTAAATATCGTGGTGTGTCTTACGACTATACTCCTCCACTAGTTGAGAGACGCGATGCCAAAATTGCCGCAACATATCTAGGTATTTCTTACACCATTCAAGACTGGCACGCTAAAAACGTTCCGCAGTCTAGCCTTAATCTTAAGTATCGGGGCGTTCCTTATCAAACCAATGTGCTAATCCCCGATGAAGTAGACCAATATGTTGCAGCCCATCCAGAGGTCATTTCAGACATTAATGAGGCGATCGCCATTGAGGAGCACTTGCGATTGAAGTATCAGTTTCATCATCCAGTAAACCCTCGATAGGTGAATGTGCAGTCTTTCCCCACGAGCATGTATCGCATCATTACTCGATATGTTGGCGAATGAATGCGCCTACTTTTTCGATGGCTTCTTGTCCTTCCGGTAAAACAGGCGCAAACAAATGCCAGACATGAACCATGTCATTCCAAATTTCAAATAAAACATCGACTCCATCCTGCTGGGCATGTCTGGCAAGCCGACGGGCATCATCAAACAACATCTCCGTATTGGCAACCTGAATCATCAAGGGAGGTAGCTTGTGCAAGTCTGCATAGATAGGCGATGCAAGCGGACATCGGATAAAGCTTGCATCCACATAGTGCTGAGCTAAAAACTGAACCAATTCCTTCTGAATTAAAGGATCGGTTGCAGTGTTAGTGGTCATTGATTTGCCGTTGCATTCTAGATCGATCCACGGAGAAAGGCACACTGCTGCGGCTGGTAACGGATCTCCAGCATCTCGCAATGCTATCAATGTGGCGATCGCCAACCCACCCCCGGCTGAGTCTCCAGCAATGACGATGTGACGCGGATTAATGCCTATCGACACCAACCATCGATAGGCACAAGTGGCATCTTGAACCGCTGCGGGAAAGGGATGCTCAGGCGCAAGGCGATAATCAACACTGAGTGCCCAAGTGCCTGCTGCTCTAGCAAGTCGAGACACTAGATTGCGGTAGTTGCGTGCAGATGAAAACACATATCCGCCGCCATGCAAATACATCAGAACACCCATTTGAGTGGAATTTGGGGCGGCGACCCATTCAGCAGGCACCCCGTTGATGTCAATCGACTTATACGTGATGTCATCGGCAATAGGAAACTCCGACAATGCGGTGTCAAAGAGCGATCGCATGCGTTGAATAGCGTTTCTATCTTTTTTCTGAATTAGGGACATGATTTCATGACTCAACTCTCTAGCTGTCTGAATGACTGTCTCTAGTGGTTGGTTGGTTGTATAATTCGTAGTCATGGCTATTCTTCGTAATTATTTTCTGTCATTGGTAAGTTGTGACTATCATTAACGTGGATGGCGCAGCATAGGAAAGATGGGTGGTGATGCTCCAACCTGAATGGTGCCGAGTACTTCAAAGCCGTGGCGTTCATAGAATGAAAGATTAGCTGGATTGGATGATTCGAGATAAGCAGGCATATGATGGCGATCGCACTGTAACAGCCCGTGTTGCATGAGCGCTGAACCGTAGCCTTTACCGTGTTGAGCGGGGTCTACTCCGAGAATTGCGAGATACCAATGGGGCTCGTGGGGATGGTAATGTCCCATTTGCTCTAAGACCGAAAACAAATCTCCTTGAATTGACTCCATCACACTATGATCCAAGAGGGCAATGAGCGGCTCTGAATCTGGCTCAACGTTTGGTGGAAACCAAAATGCAGCACCAGCATCATCGTGAATCAAGTAGACAGTGTTATGCTCAAAGGCTTTCCCTCCAAATATCTCAACAAAGCACGGGAAATAAGTGAGATATTGCCGAGTGTTTGGATACATCCATCGCGCAACTGGATCAGCGCTAAACGCCAGTACAGCAGCAGCAAGGGCTTGATCTTGATGAAGTGCTGCTGTTTTGATAGATCCTGATTCAATGGGCTCCGCTGACAATTGTGTTTGAGACATGATATATTTCCTTATAAACGTCAAAGGGTTTTCTTCAACCATTTGTAGCGGTGTGCGCTTGGGTTAAGTACAGTGGGTTATGGCTATGTCTAACCCCCAAAGGTAAGAATTGGGTCAACACGATTATTCTCCTCAAACGTGTTGGGTGAGTCGATAGTTGAGTGGTTGGTGAATCGGTCCAGATATTTGTAGAAGAATCTGTCAGGGGGCATCTCGTTCCATGCCCCCACAACTACTATTCATCAGTCAGGTATTCGCGATATTCGCGCTACCTTTTGTTATGCCAGGGCAAAGTTGTCAGCAGTAAAGTTAGCTAGGTCAGCAACATCTGTGATGTTTTGCATGTTGGCAAGCACGTTAAACTCACCCCCTTCGCTAAGATTTTGAGAATGGACTAATCGACCAATTCCCAGTGTCTCGTTGAAGTAGACAAACGCTCCTTCCTGCGACACGACTTGGCCGTTATCGGCGATCGCCTGAGCGGCTGCACCTGCATTAGCAAAGCCTTGTTGCAACACGACAACATTACTATTGCCCGCAAGGTCATCAGGTAGCGCATTCTGAAAGACGAGTGCATCAATGCCAAGTTCATTGCCGTTGAGCACATATTGATCATTGGCAATTTCATAGTCGCTGATGCGATCGGTTGTGCCCAGGGCATTGCTTCCATAGACAAAGCGATCGCGCCCTGCGCCTCCAGTCAGGTCATCGACACCTGCTCCGCCCATGAGGGTGTCATCAGAACTGCTGCCAATCAGGGTGTCGTCGCCTTCCCCACCATCCGCATTAATTTCAACGCCAGCGGCAGCCGCATTGAGGACATCGTTGCCAAGCCCGCCGTTAAAGATCACCAATCTAAGGTCGGTGTTTGAAACATCGCTGACTTCAAACGAGTCGTTGCCATCATTGCCGTTCAACTCCATGATTTCAGTCTCGGTGATGGTGAGCGTAAACGGCCCCGGATTCACGCGGTCAAAGATTGCCAGGTTGTTTTCCTGACGGAGGGTAAACTGCTCGTCTTGGCCACCACCATTGACGGCAGCAGTGTCAGTGCCATCGCCGCCAACCATAGCATCACTGCCACCACCCGGATTCCAGATCATGCGATCGTCACCTGTGCCACCCAACATGATGTCATCGCCGCGATCGCCATCGATTACATCATTGCCGTCGCCGCCTTGCAGCAGGTCGTCTGCATCACCCCCAATCAACGTGTCATCACCGGCACCGCCATTTGCACTGACCTGAGTCATCGTCTCACTGGCATCCAGAGTGTCGTTGCCATCGCCGCCGTTAAAGATCACTTGACTGACATGGGTGTTTGACAGGTCTCCTACAGTAAAGGAATCATCACCCCCTCCGGCATTCAATACGACTGTTTCAGTTCCACCAATATTGAGATTAAAGGGAAACGGATCAACCCGATCAAAGATAGCCCGTCTACCATTCTGCACAAGCGTAAAGATTTCACCTGCGCCGCCACCATTGGCGACGGCGGTGTCATTTCCGGCTCCACCCCGCATGGTGTCATCACCGTCGCCCGGATTCCAAATCATCCGGTCATCGCCTCCGCCCCCTCGCATGATGTCATCTCCCGCGTCACCGATGAGGATGTCGTCTCCGCTTCCGCCTCCAAGGATGTCATCATCATCTCCACCCCGCAGCTTGTCGTTTCCGCCACCACCTCGCAGGTTATCGTTTCCGGCCTGTCCTCGCACCGTGTCATCGCCGCGCCGTCCCTGGGCTCTATCATCTCCAGCCCCAGCGATGATAATGTCATCTCCGTTTCTACCATTGATAAAATCGTCGCCTCCCAATCCAAGGATGCGATCGTCTTCCCGGGTGCCAAATAGTTGATTGTTGTCGTTATTACCAATAATGCGGGCCATAGTTAGTCTCCTGATGACTTGACTTTATACAGTAGGTGCCGCACAGTAGTGCCGCGTTGATTAAAACCTGGCTGGTTTGCTTCAACACTATGCTGCAATCGAGAAGAACCAGGGTGGAAAGCAATTTTCAATTGCTATAAAGCCTTACGCTCTCGCATTAGGACGTTAAACGTGTGGTGAGCCCCCGCGCCGCGGGGACTCACCACACAAACCTGAGTCCGTAGGACTATAAATGGTCGAGCGATCGCCAAACTGACTGCCGAGGCGATCGCCCGTCAACTCGATCTATTACCCCAGAGTCCAGTTGAACAAGAGGGGGTGAACCGACGACGTTTTTAATTCATAGCAATTCGGGTCATCATTGCGGGGTTTCTTGTGTGGCGTCCGAGTGCGCTCAGCCCCCACATACGACTTGTCTCCGCCAAACCCTTGCTGGTCGCTGAATTGCTGCTATTGACGACGGAGCAGATTGAGGTCACCTCAGGACCGCGATCGCCCTAAAAGTTATTTAGGGATAAAAACCCGTTCAAATGGTTGGTTCCGATAGCGGCGATAGATATCAAAATCTTTATCCAAAGTGGCAATCGCAGCAATGTTTAGGCGTTCTGAAGTAACGACGAGGGATAAATCTGAAAAATCTGCTGGCAAATCTGCATACTGAGCATTTAATTCAGCAATCCGGGCAAAATCTTGGGATAGGAGCGACGCACACTCATAAATCTGACTAGCTAAGTGATGCAAAAACTCATTTTGTACTCGCCAGTCAGCAGCTAATAGCCACATGACCTCTGTAGCACAGCTTTCAGTGGTTATGAGTTGGCTAGTACATTCAGCAAAAAAATTGACGACTTGACCATGATATCGGTCTGCTGAGTCATAAAAAGCAACTAATAACCCTGTGTCTACCAAAATGATAGGAGGATTAGTCATTGCCTCTGTTGATGACGATCTTGTAAACGTGATGCAATAACTGTTCGACGAGTATCTCGGTCTGATAAATTTCCATCAGAAATCAAATGAGGCGGAACTCCGCCCATACGGTCTAAGACGCTGTTC
>DBGGTD010000472.1:0-2733 GCA_051162585.1 Elainellaceae cyanobacterium | reverse complement strand
AATGTGAACTGGGCGTTCTTCGATTGCTCGATTTGAGACTTGATTCATCATAGGCTCCCATCGATGTTGCATGATTTCTAGTTGCATTTCTAGTTGCAAAGCACTTTATTGTGGTTTGTTTTTTTCTCTTCTTTCGTCTGACTTGAGGGATAAATCTGTCACCCTGACACAAATCTCTGATATTTTTTCAAATACGTCTTCAGGACTATCCGCAGGAATGTCCTGAAAAAGAGCGGCAAGGATACGTTGAAAAGTATCCTCCGGAATGTCTGCTAGACAAATTGCGACTGCACTCGTCTTCCTAAGAACAAAAATCAATGAAGAAACGCGATCGCTCAATAAATCTGTAAAGAGAGCGATATGATTAGGGAATATCCTGGGGACAGTCCAGAGGATAATGGAATGAGCTATGGAGAAATTGACCGCTTTCCTGTTAGTCAGTTAACCGAACGATATGGCGACCTGGCGCGGAGTGCAGTCTACAGTAGACTCGATGCTCTTGGAGTCAAGCCTAAACGAGTCGGGAATCGAGCCTACGTGAATGCTGAGCAACTAAGACTGCTTGATGATCTTCACCAGTTCATCAACTCAGGGAGAAGCACGGCAGAATTTCTTGAGATAAGAGGACTGAACTCGGCCACCGATTCATCATCTAGACAGTCCTCTGAGCAATCCTCAGGACTGTCTACCGTATCACCTGATATCGTTCGGTTGGTCAGTATGATCGCCTCTGAAATTGCCTCGCGGTTTCAGCCTCCCATGCCCGAACCTGATCCATTGGCATATTATGAAACTCTAGAACGGGCCGCACAGCAAGGATGGCTCCTCAAAACCTCGGAGGTCGCTTACCTACTACGTTTGCCTGCCGATGAAATTCAACAATATGGCGATCGCTTTTCTGAAGCAGGGTTTATATTCACTAGAGCAGGATACCGAGCCCCTGGTGAAATAGCGTGGAAAGTGTCTAAGCCTGTACAATAAAAAAGCCAGCTTTGGCGCTGGCTCGACTGTTCGTGTTCAATTCGATTCGTGTTCTGATAGTGATTCTGAGGGTGATGTTGGTGTTAGCACTGGCATCACCTAATTTTTTAGGCAATGGACTGTTAGTCACTCTGGCACATGTACGCCAGCAGGAGCTTTACCCACCAGTGGAAGCTGTTCTCCCTAGACCCTCCAGTCTTTCTTCGTACACTGTAGCATGTCCTGAGGACAGTCCAAAGGATTTTACTAAGGACATTTCGCAGGATAGTCCTGAGGTAAGTCCTGAGGGTAATTCTAACGATAATCGTGCGTGCCATATTCACAGGTTTGAGGCAAGACCGCAGACTCGATCCGGCTGCGGTTAGCATTGAGGTCAGCTAATCAACGAAGGCACTATACGGAGCTCAGCCGATACCAGCCGCAACTTGAAGCACTTGAATCAGAGCAGATTCTTGAGACTGGCTGACCTTATTGTCACCAGTATCCTGTAATTCTAAGCACGGAAATACCGTAAGTCCTGGTATCTGATTAGCGATTTGCGTGATATTGGGTGTGAGAGTCACAATCGGCAAGGTCGCCAGATAAGAATTTTGGCTAAGTTCTTGCATGAGAGATTCTGGATCGGCAATGCTGCCATCAATCAGAAGAACATCAGGTTTCCAGACCCGCGCTAGAAGATCAGCCTGATCAACATCATCGACTTCTAAAACTCGACAATGATACGGATACAACAGATGGCTCAAATTGCATCGTGCCGTTAGGTTGGAGGGCACAGATTCTAGGATTTGATCATCCTCACCCGACTCTAGAAATTCTGAGGCGTTGAACCCAGATTCACCCTCAGATTCGTCCCCATTTTCACCCATCGCACCACCCACATTTAAATAAAGCACGGTCAGATCAGACAAATTCTCTGTATGCGCGTTGGCATCAGACGTCGGGCGGGTGAGAGATTCTAAGGTTTCTTGTAAAGCATCAAGCTGGACAGGCAAATTTAAGAACCCTGAAGCTCCGTTACGGCGAGCAGGCCCTGCTTCGACGGAGGATGCCATAATAACGACTGGAACATGCTGAGTCTGAGCATCTGATTGTAAGAGCGTCATCACATCCCAACCCGACAGTAGCGGCAAATCTGGATTCATCAAGACGGCAACAGGCTGCAGCCGACGAATTTTACCAATTGCTTCTGTCCCTGAACGGGCGATCGCCACTCGATATCCTAATTGGGCTAATTGTTCTACCAGAGAATCTAGCTGCGGTGATGATCCTTCTACCACCACCACCAAATGATTTTCTCGGCGTAATGTTGACGCAAGAAGTCCCCGAAATTTGGTCAGCTCCGTTGCCGTAACTTGGGGCGGGGAGAGAGGCAAAAGGAGCGTGAATTGGCTTCCTTGGGCTCCCACGGAGGGAAATGATACGTGGCCACCATGCAACTGAGCGAGCCGCTGCGTCAAGACCAATCCCAACCCTGTCCCTTCAAATTGGTGCGTTAAAGGATGCTCTAAATGCTGGAACTTTTGGAAGATTAAGTGCTGCTTGTCCGCCGGGATGCCAATCCCCGTATCCCACACTTTAAAAGCTATCCAACCCTCCCATGAGGTTACGTTCAAACCAATTTCCCCATCGGCTTGGGTAAATTTCACGGCATTCGACAATAGGTGAGCAAGCATTTGCTTCAGCCGCAGCTCGTCTGCAATCAGATGATCTAAGCCAGATTCAATGTCTAGAGTAAATGGAGCCGTCTTGTCG
>DBGGTD010000471.1:0-8268 GCA_051162585.1 Elainellaceae cyanobacterium | reverse complement strand
ATTAATGGTCAGACAATTCTCCCAGATTCAACCAATGATTCCGCAGAAGACGCTCTGCAAGCTACGAACCGGCTTCGTCGACAGCTTGGCGACGCTGAGCCGTTGAGCCATATTGAAGGCGTTCCTTCCCGATCTCAGCAGATTTCGTTGGGGCCAATTCAGTTTAGTATTTCCGGGATGGCATCCTGGTACGGACCGGGTTTCAATGGTCGCCGGAGTGCCAGTGGCGAGGTTTTTAATCAAAATGCTCTGACCGCGGCCCATCGAAGCCTGCCATTTGGCACGATGGTCGAAGTTACGAACCGAAACAATGGCTTATCGGTGGTCGTACGGATTAATGACCGAGGTCCATTTGGAGGGGGAAGAGTGATCGACCTTTCCGCAGGAGCGGCCCGTGCAATTGGCATGATTCAAACTGGCGTTGCACCCGTCACGATTGATGTTCTTGGCGCAAATACTGCAAACCGCAACTAAGTCGCGTTCATGTTCTCAGAGGGAGCCATAACGTTCACTTGGGAACATTCGAGAGTTCCAGCATCGTGACCCATCAGAACCTGTGGAAGGACTTGGCAATGTCGAGTCCTTTTTTTGCTGAGACTTGGCTTTCCGCCTTCTGTCTTCTATAGCCTTACGCTCTCGCGTTAGGATGCTGAACGTGTGTAGAACCCGCGCGGCGCGCGGGTTCTACACACAAACCTGAGCCCTTAGGGCTATACTATGCGGAGGGTTGAGTCAAATAGGTCACAGCTGGTGCGACAATTTACCACAATTGCGGGATTACGTCGCTATTTGGAACTGCATCGGTTCCAGTTAGATGCGAGTTTGGAACGGGGTGGCGATCGCCAGGATGCCTCCCACTGTCAGCAAACGATTGGTTTAGTGCCGACGATGGGCGCGCTTCACGCAGGGCATATTAGCCTAATTCGACGGGCACGGTTAGAAAATCATGTCGTGGTCGTGAGTATTTTTGTTAATCCTCTCCAGTTTGGACCCAACGAAGATCTGCAGCGATATCCTCGAACTCCAGCGCGCGATCATCAGCTATGCGCTGAGGAGAACGTCGATGTTATTTTTACGCCGACCCCGGCAGAGCTGTATGGCACCTCTGATATATCAAATCGCGATCGCCTGACTCATGTTGTTCCGCCTGCTGAGATGATGGCGGTTTTATGTGGTCGGAGTCGTCCCGGCCATTTTCAAGGCGTCGCAACCGTTGTTACCAAGCTGCTGTCAATCGTGCAGCCCAGTCGTGCGTATTTTGGGCAAAAAGATGCTCAACAGCTCGCGATTTTGCAACGACTTGTTCATGATTTGCATAGTCCAGTTGAAATTGTGCCATGCCCGATTGTTCGACACGAGTCAGGGTTGGCGCTGAGTTCTCGCAATGACTACCTTACGGTTGAAGAAAAAGAGCGTGCTACGGTTCTTTTCCGTAGCCTAAATCAGGCTAAACGGGCATTTTCTCAGGGGGTGCGCGATCGCGAAGGTCTACTCAACATGGTGAAAATGGAACTTTCTACGGAGCCTACCGTCCAAGTAGATTATGTGGATTTAGTTCACCCTCAAACACTGGCTCCGCTGGAGCAAATCGATGAATCAGGGCTGCTGGCGATCGCTGTTTATCTAGGCTCTACTCGCTTAATTGATAACATCGTGTTACGTAACCGCAGACCAATCATCGCAATTGATGGACCCGCAGGAGCAGGCAAATCGACAGTAGCTCGACTGGTTGCCCGCAAGCTCGATCTCCTCTATCTGGATTCTGGCGCGATGTATCGAGCCGTCACCTGGCTGGCATTAAAGTCTGGGCTTGATAGTCATGACGAACCCGGTATCGCAGAATTGACGAGCCAATGCCACATTCAGATTGCTCAAGGAGAGCCTGAACCTGACAGTTCATTGCCGGGCCTGTGTAAAGTTTGGGTCAATGGGCACGATGTCACTCACGATATTCGAAGTGCTGATGTCACCGCCCATGTGTCGGCAATCGCTGCTCAGCCTGCTGTTCGAGAAGAACTTGTAAAACAGCAGCAACATTATGGCCGTGAGGGCGGAGTTGTCATGGACGGGCGCGATATTGGCACTCACGTCTTTCCTCATGCAGAGTTAAAAATTTATCTCACTGCCTCAGTTCAGGAGAGAGCTCGTCGTCGCCAGCAAGACTTGAAAGATTTGGGTCAGCCAGACGAAAGTTTAGAAGACCTCGAACGCACCATCTACCAGAGAGACTATCGAGACAGCACCCGGGCGATCGCCCCGCTTCGTAAAGCCCCCGATGCCGTCGAAATTCAAACGGATACGCTTTCAATTGATGATGTGGTGGATGCAATTGTCG
This sequence comes from Elainellaceae cyanobacterium, assembly GCA_051162585.1. Taxonomy (GTDB): domain Bacteria; phylum Cyanobacteriota; class Cyanobacteriia; order CAZCXK01; family CAZCXK01; genus DBGGTD01. The sequence goes on along the minus strand of DBGGTD010000471.1, from coordinate 5,933 downwards.
AGCTATATGCGTCGCGCTGTCATCATTGATTAGAGGTCATACAGATTAACAAATGAGGTAGGAGCGTTACTCTTAAAGGAGTCAATTTTCTGACCAATTTTATCTAGATGAGATATAACAAATTCAGTCTCGTCTCGCAGCCGAGAATCGGAAACTAAAAACCAAACTCTAGGTTCACCCTTGAATTGATTAATATCGGTTCGATACCCAACTTTCTCGTCTTGAGTTGATATCGTTTGGGTGAGATCATCGTCTAAATCGATGCCGATTTTATATTCATCAGGTGTGAAACCATACCGATCGGCATAGTATTGAAACTGAAATTTCCCCTTTTGAAACACATAGATCACATCACCAGGTTGATGATGATCCCTGACATAATCCATGACTGGTTTAATATTTTCAAGCATGTAAGGCTTGATTAAAAATAAGCAACCTTCTGCCACAGGAAAGCCTAGGATACAGATTGCAATTAAAGTACTTGCCACAGTGCGTTTGAATTGAATGCCTTCCAGAATGTTCGTCAATCCTTTGACAAGAATAATGATAAAGAAAGGAGCCAAGAATAGTACTAATCGATTATCAAACGGGTATTGATGAAGATATCCGGCTAGGAGCGTTAGCAGAGCAGGAGTTATTAACGAAAAGAGATGAACTCGCTGATATTTGAACAGCGAGATGCAGCCAATTAAGAACATCAGACATGCGAGTTCACTAATGACAGGCGGGAACCCCAAAGGTTTATAGAAAAAAAGGCGCGTTGCTTCAAAGAACCAGCCTATATCCCAAGGTGATTCAGGAAACTCATTTGACCAGGTAAAGGGCAAGAACTTGTTGCTTCGAATATCAGCCAAAGAAATTGCATAAAAAGCTATAAAGCTACTCAGCCACATACTATAAATACCTAATCTCTTAGCAATGTGACCGTTAGCAATGAGGCTATCTTCACGGTTAGTCAGGTACTTGCGCAGGTCGGAGATTAGATAAACAATTTCGACTCCAGCAAGAATAAACACAACGGGATGTGAAAACCAAATGGCGATCGCTCCCACGAGACCTGTCCATACGGTTCGAGCCGGTGTCGATGCCCGAGTATGGCTATGGAGTAATACCCAAAATACAAATAAGCCGACTGCTACGTCGCCAGCATATTGCTTGGTTTCTGATGCGTAATAGACCAGGTATTGGTTGCTTGCAAATAAAGCCAGAGCAAACAATGTTCCTCTTTTATTAAGATAGTATCTCGCTAGTTTATAAAAAATAAAAATAGAAATGATTGATGCCAGGAGCGGAAATAATCTCAGTGCGTATTCATTATTTCCAAACATTTGAACAGCTAGTTTCTCAGTCACCAGAAAACCAACGGGCGCTGCCTGATCATAGTCAAGTGGTTTAAAGAAATCGAGGTAGGAACTGTTCACAATATTAAGGGCAATCTTAGCCTCATCTGCCCAGAGTGAGCGGTTGTGGAGATACTGAACCAGCCGAATTAAAATTCCAAAGCCAGTGATTATAAGCACCCACTTCCTAAACGGGACTCTTAGACTTTTTTTAAGCATAAAACCTGCAATTATAGCGATCCTAAATCGCCTGTGAATTGTGTGTGAGCGGTGGGGCGGGTGCCGCCCGCCCCACCGCTCACAACCTATCTGGGATTGCTATAGAACGTTAGTTTAAGGCAACGAGAAATAGATTATAGCGTCATAGGGATCAAGAAAAGATTTGAAATCCCAATGAAAATTATATGCGGTTGGCTTTATGTCTTGGGTATTAGGTATCACGATGGTGGCTTGACTAAATCCAGCCCGGTCCATCGCGTACTTAAACGGATTCGCTTGAGATGACGATAAAATCTGTACGTTTTTGGCTTTTTCTGGGGGAATAACCGACTGGATCACATGTCGAAAAAAGGGACGCGAATATCCAAGATTGATGTCATACGCAGCACAATGTCCCGCGCCAAATAGGGCAACGTAGCGAGTCCCAGATTGAAAATAGGTTTGAATATTTTGGCTGATAAACCCATCCCGACTCAACCGTCGTCGCTCTGATCGAATTTGCTCTAGATTTCTCCAGGCAGATTGCTGGCGAGTCTCATCGACTCCAATGACTCGGATCTGCGGGTTTTTGGCTTGCGCTGAGCGAATGATGGCTGCGATATCGATCCCCAATAGTCCGACAGACTCTACGCCCGCCTCGACCGCATCCATAATGTGCTTGACCTGAGTTGGATCTGCCTCCAGCATCAACACGTCCATCTTCAAATCTGGAATGACGCGGTCTGCCAAAAACCGACGATGGATCTCAGTATGAGCTTCTCCAATACAGAGAAAGTCGAGGTCAGACTGGTTGATTTGCTCAAGCCATTCTGAGAGGGAGATTTGGTTGGCGAGCAATTCGGCGCGAAAATCTTGCGAATCTGCGATCCAGAAGTTTGAATCCAGCGTTTCGGCAGGAGAATCGCTAAATGATTGTGGGTCAGGCTGCGGCGCGGGGGGGTGAGTGAGTGCAGGTTGTGCTGCGATCGCCATCCCTACTACAAGAGCCAAAATAATGGCTTTAATTCCAATCGACATAGGTGTTGGCTCGCAAACGCTAACAAAATTGTAGCGAGCCACCTAATCGAACGCCTAATGATGAGATAACGGATCAGGAGTTTGGTTGGGTAGAGTCTGATTGCTCGACGTTCGCTTGGTCAAAATGCGAGCAACATCACCTGACTTGGAGACAGAGATAGGCTTTGACCATTCATCAGGATAGGCAAATTGCTGCTTAAACATCAAAGCAATATAGCTCTCAACCAAGCGGGGTGACCCAATCGCCATAACGCGCAACGTATCTTGCTGATTGGTCTGAAGCAGCTCTTCGGGCACTTGTTCATAACTCATGGCGCATACTCTCACAGATATCGACGCCCGGATTATCTAGGTTCGGGGATTTACACCTCTGTCATATCATCGCTTGACAACTTTGAAGTGAAGAAACGGCTAAGTTGGGACAAAGACATCATGAAGATTACAAAACCAGAGGTTCGAGGGCGCGATCGCTCCAGGTTTGGTGATATCGCTCTGAGATAAACGGACGCACAATCAACGTCGGTGGACATCCAGGTTTGACATCGATTCGCAAAAAGGAGTAAGGCCGCCGCCGTTCTAGTTTATGACCGCTCAGCCCGATGAATACCTGGGATTTGGCGACTAATCGGGCTTCGAGATCGGTCGAATGCTGGGTGGGGGGCATGTCTTCGTATAATTCAGCTCCTTCAGGGCGTTGACGGCGCAAACTCAGACCACTTCCCCCACAGACAATCCAATTGAGATGAGAGTCTGCATGGCCGGTGTCCATCGTGCGGAGATATTCAAAACAGTGTGCATGACCGTTCAAAATCAAATCGACGAGCGATCGCCCTGACGCCTGTTCTCCCACTGCGTCTGCCACTCTATCTAGCACCCAACGGAGGTGGTGACGCACTGCCAGCGTTTGCCCTTGATGCCATTTTGTTATTTCTGTGACGTAGGGAGGATGGTGAAAATAAATAATCCGCCCTCGAACCTCAGGATTTTGCCACGATTCAATCAGCCGTCGTTGGAGCCAAACCATTTGCTCGATATCGATTTCCGTCGTTTCGGGGGTTGCCAATTGCTTTTCGATATCGAGCTTCATTTCTTCGAGTTGCTCTAGTTTGGCGTGCAAATCATCGATTCGCTCTGCACCTTCCGGCAGGTTGAGATTGAGATGAGACGCTTCATCTCGAATTTGCTGTTCTTGCTGTTGAAGATCTTGATATTGCGCCGTCAGCAGTTGGCGATCGCCCAATTGCTCATGGGGCAGCGATGATGGCGCATTTAACGTACTAGAGTCGAGTGCAAAAAAATCGATGCCGCCATAGCGAAACGTGTAGTAGCGATTAGGTAAGCGCGTAAATAGGCCGGGTTGATAGCGCAAACACCGCCCTGTATCACTGGGAGCGGTGTAATGGCGATCGAGATGCTGACTAAGCTGATTTGAACTCTGGAGCAACTTGAGAGGGTCTAGAAATGCTCGAGTAAAGGCGTTTCCCGTTTGTGATCCTTGCCAACCAATATCAATCCTCAGGTTTCGCCCCGTCAACCGATAGAACACCCGCATCCCTTGAAAAGCTAGCCAATAGAGAAATGGCACATTGTAATAGTCATGATTCCCTAACACAGGCAAAAACGGACGGTGAAATATCATACGGTCGAATGGAATTTGATCAGGATGAGCGCCACCCACCAAAAATTCTCGATAGGGCTTAATGAAATTTTCGAGATACTGCTCCCGGGCGCCGACCTGATAAATCACATCCCCCGTATGCAACAAAAACCGACAATCAGCATGATGAGGCAACATTTGTTCAGCGATGCGTCGCTGAGGATGGTGATCAGCGTGAGGGCCTGAACCGCTATCTCCAATTACAAGAAATGAAAACTCTGAGTCGTCGGCTTGACCATCATCAAGGGCAAAACGGGTTTGATCGATGCCTCTCTCTCGCAGAATCGGGTGCTGCCAGAGCAATCGCTCGTTCATTTTGCTAATTTTGCGGTCAATCGATGGATCCAGAACATTAGACATGGTTGAGCGTAATGGTCTTTGCCTATAGGGTACTCGGTCTGAGCTAAACGCTTGTGAAAAAAGATCACATCAGAGGATTAGCGTTTAATTAGTGTCCCAGCAGTTGGATGGGGGCAAACGGACACCCGTACTGAATCATTTGTGGTAGCTGATTTACAATCGAGTGCACAGTCGGGCAAACCCGTTGCAATGGAAAATTTAAAGGGGGGGTGTGCTACCAAATTGCATCAGGATGAGAACAACTCCCCAGAAAAAGATTAATAGCGTAATCCAAGACATCATAATTCGTTCGAGTAATAAATAACGTCAGTTGTGTAGCTTTACATTTCTAAATTAAAGAGTTTAATACCGTTGACCTAGTGAGGATAGCCGTAACACGTTCGACATCTCAACACAATTCATGTGCGATTTAGGATCGCTATATGTATACCCAAATACTGCAATCTACGTAAGATCAGGAATTAGTGACTGCTTGAGGAAACTGGATGGATATTAGCGCAGCCCTGCCGACATTTGTAATTACCCTGCGAGAAGGGGTTGAAGCCGCTCTCGTCGTCGGTATTGTGATGGCATATCTGAAAAAAGTTAACCAGACTAGGCTCTATCCGTGGGTTTATTCAGGAATTGGCGCCGGAATTGGCGCGAGCATTGCGGTCGGCGTGCTGCTTAGCGGCGTGCTGGTTGCATTGCAGACAAGTGAAAATGGCTATGCTCAAGTGTTGAAACCAGCCTTGGAGGGCGTGTTTGGTGTTGTGGCGATCGCCCTTTTAAGCTGGATGCTGATCTGGATGACTCAGCAAGCTAAGTCAATGAAAGGCGAAATTGAAGACTCAATCACATCAGCCCTGCGTGACACGGGAGCAGGGTGGGGTGTGTTTGGCTTGATCGCGGTCGCGGTTTTACGCGAAGGGTTTGAAACGGTTGTATTTATCATTGCCAAATTTGAGCAAGGAGGAATGGCAACTGCCGGGGCGATCGCGGGCTTGATGGGGGCTGTAGGCATTGGCATTTTGCTATTTAGACTCGGCGTTCGTATCAATCTGCGCCGATTCTTTCAAGTGATGGGCGTTCTGCTACTGCTGATTGTCTGTGGTTTGGTGGTCAGTGCCCTTCGCCATTTTGATGGCGCAGTTAGCATGTTCGCTCAGCTTGATCCCCAATATTCATCAATCTGTCTATCATCTGCGTCCTGCATTTTAGGGCCTCAGGTCTGGGATGCCAGCACCATACTGCCCGACAAAAAATTTCCGGGCGTCCTCCTCAAAGCCTTCTTCGGCTACACTGAACGGCTCTATCTGCTGCAGGCGGTGGGATATATTGCTTTTTTGCTGACCATCGGC
>DBGGTD010000470.1:0-2012 GCA_051162585.1 Elainellaceae cyanobacterium | reverse complement strand
GTGTTTATCTGGGCAGACTGTTCAGTATGAAAACTGGTTTCCCTATCCTAATACTGGGCACCACTTCATGAACGTCACCTATTATCCCTACATTGATGAGATGAGGAAAATTACCGGAGCAGTGGTTAGTATCCGAAATTTGACCGCATTGAAGGAAGCTGAAATTGCGCTGCGTGAGAGTGAAGAGCGCTTTCGTCGCATTTTTGAAGATGCGGCTGTTGGGATGGCGATCGCCCAATTTGATGGGCGGTTAATCCAGGTGAATCAAGCCCTATGTGATATTGTTGGCTACTCCGAAGCAGACTTGTTAACCAAAATGGTTCAAGATTTTACGCATCCAGACGATCTTGAACAGGAGCTTAAGTATCTTCAACAGCTTCTTAACAATACGATTTTCTACTACCATATCGAGAAGCGATATATCCATAAACAAGGTCATATTATTTGGGTATTGTTGAGCGTATCGTTGGTTCGAGATGTTCATGGCAGTCCATCTCACATCATCGGTATTGTTCAAGACATTAGCGATCGCAAAGAAATTGATCGCATGAAAGATGAGTTTATCTCCATCGTGAGCCATGAACTTCGCACTCCTCTCACCGCAATTCAAGGATCGCTTGGGATCTTAGCCACAGGTATTTATGATAAAAACCCGATAAAAGCCAAGCGCATGCTAGAGATTGCGGCGCTTGACACAGAACGATTAGCGCGTTTGGTCAACGACATTCTCGATCTCGAACGTCTCGAATCAGGAAAAGTCGAATTGGTGATGCAGTCCTGTCAGGTTGCTGATTTGCTTCAGCAATCTGTTGAAGCAATGCAAAGTATTGCAGAGGATGCTGATGTTTCGCTTGTGTGTCAGCCTATTCAGGTAATGGTGCGGGCTGCGCCGGATGCGATTATTCAAACGTTGACTAATCTGATTAGCAATGCTATCAAGTTTTCACCCAGTCATTCTGCCGTGACGGTATCGGCCACGCCCGCAGCGAGTTTTATTCGATTTCAAATTGCCGACCAAGGACGTGGTATTCCACCTGAGAAATTGGACAGCATCTTCAAACGATTTGAACAAGTCGATGCTTCAGACTCGCGCCAAAAAGGAGGAACAGGCTTGGGGTTAACCATTTGCCAAACGATTGTCGAACAGCATGGCGGAAAAATTTGGGTTGATAGCGTTCCTAATCAGGGAAGTACTTTTTATTTCACAATCCCTAGAGATAATGATTGACCCAGGATGCCTAGCCCATAGGGCTATCACCCCAATTCTTCAATATAGGGCTCAAATAAACGGGCTGGAATCCAATCAGGGCTTGTGCTCGTCTATCAAAATCGAAAATCTGACGCCAGACCCTGTTCAACCATCCCCTTATAAAATCCTTATGTTTATCGTTTAGGGTCAATCCATAGCTGGTTGGATGTTGCTCAGGCGGTAGGCATGTTAACCAAAGTAATTCTGCTAATCGATGACGAGGCAAATGTGCGTGAGATTGTTCATGCGTGTCTGACTGACTTAGGTGGATGGGACGTCGTTTCTGTTGCCTCAATGCAAGAAGGGCTGGCGTTTCTCGATGTGACACAACCGGACGCGATTTTGCTGGATATTATGTCATCTCAAGCAGATGGCGTTTCGTTCCTTGAAACGCTCAAGCAGCACACGCTGCTGTCTGAGATTCCGGTGATGCTGCTAACTGCAAAGGCACGATGGTTTACCTCTCAACAACTCGAACAGCTTGGCGTAAAGGGGGCGATCGCCAAACCGTTTAATCCGGTTGCGTTACCTCAGCAGCTCGCTCACACCCTTGGATGGTGTGTCGAGGATAAACCAAACCTTTATCCCAAAAAGCTTGTCGTGTAAATTTACTACTTCCCTATTATGTAGCGATCCTAAATCGCTTGTGAATTGTGTGTTAGCGGTGGGGCGGATGTCGCCCGCCTCACCGCTCACAACCCATCTGGCGCTCACAACCCATCTGGCGCTCACAGCCCATCTGGGATTGCTATACTGCTAAATC
>DBGGTD010000469.1:0-2283 GCA_051162585.1 Elainellaceae cyanobacterium | reverse complement strand
CCAATTTATATCTTGACCCAGGGGTGTGAGGTGGTTGCCGTTGAGGATTCGCAGAGTCGTCAACTCAGGAAACCGCTGCTGCATGATGTCTGCTAATGATTGGGTTTGGTCGATGTCGTCTTTTCTAAACTTGATGAGTAAGTTGCGGGATACATCGTATTCGTTTGCAATAATCTGATTCGTTTCATCGGGCGAGGGCACAAATTCGACATCGCGAGCGGGCGACACTTTGATAAATTGGTCGGTAAATTCTGCCACCATCGGGAATGACTGACGCATCGTGTCAACCATCGAGGAGGCTTGAGAAAACTGCTCTAGAAATGGAATCGATCGCTTCGCCGGAAAGTTGTTAAACGAAATCAAAATATTACCGGCTCGTTCTTGTTCAAAGACGGCACAGATGAGCACGTGAAGCTTGCAGCCCATGCTGTGCCCCACGCCGTAAATCGGCAGAGATTTCTTAAACACGTTTCTTTGCAGGTACTCCAGCGCTTGCTCAAAGGTGTTGAGCGCCTGTCGCGCCATGACGGCATGATCGAGGGTGTTCACAAACGGGGTGGCGATGACGGCATAGCCGTGTTGGGCGAGGTTCTCTAGCAGCCATCGATAGGTAACCTGAGGAGCCGTTGCGACGAATGCGCCTCCTAAGAAATGCACGATTGCGGTCGGGCGTTGCGGAATTAACACCCAGTTACCTGAAATTTCCTGCCAGTCCATATCGACCTCACGCTCAACAGACTCTCTTATCCTAAAAGTAATTTCATAGTTGAGACCAATTTTTTCAAAGAAGGACTACAGATAAACAGCCCGGCTCCCCTTCTCCCTGCTTGGGTTGAGGGATGAGGGCAAATTTGCAAAGGTGATATGTTCCCAAATTCCTTTCTGCAATAAATGATTGCGGAAATCCCCACGTCTGGATTGTTCCAAAATTTCGTATAACGGAAATATAGCCTTACGCTCTCGCGTTAGGACGTTAAACGTGTGGTGAGTCCCCGCGGCGCGGGGGCTCACCACACAAACCTGAGTCCGTAGGACTATATCTGCCCCATCTGCGTCGTTCACGGGTTGCTGTCATGCCGGAATCTTATTCTCAAGAAGATGTGCAAGAAATTCTTGAATTGGCGATCGCCCGTCAAGTTCGCAAAGGCGACGTGCTATCTCGGGGGCAGCTATTTGAAATCGCTGATGAGATGGGCATCCCGGTGCGAGAGCTTGAGATTGCCGAACGGGAATGGCTCCAGGGTGAAGGGCGCGATCGCGTCGAGTTTAACCGCTACCGGCGGATCAATTTTCGGCAACATGTCGTGAAATACCTGATTGTCAACGGGTTTTTGGTTCTGATTGATTTGGTCACTTTTGGCGACGGCGCGTGGGCGTTGTCTTTCTCTCTCTACATCGCGTTAATCTGGGGACTGTTTTTGACCCTGGATGGCTGGCGCACCTATCAAACGGAAGGACGAGCCTATGAGAATGCATTTCAGCGATGGCGACGGCAACGCTGGTTGAAGCGCTCGGTAGGTGGTTTTCTGAATCGCTGGTTGAAGCCATCCCAAACACCCCGCTAAACTAGGGTGAGTCTTCGCGTTGGCACGAAGATGCGTTCTTACCCCAATCTGCTGTGAATCATTCTGCGTCAAACTCTCCCATCCCGAAGCGTCGATGCGTGCTGGTCTGTCAGCATCGATCGTGCCAGCGAAACGGCTCTGATGCGGTTTTGGCAGCGTTTCAGGAGGCAGAAACGCCGGGTGTGTTTGTAAGCGGCAGCGGTTGCACGGGGCAGTGTAGCTCAGGGCCAACTGTTCGCGTCATGCCTGATGGCACATGGTATTGCCAGGTTAGACCCCCCGATGTGCCTGACGTGGTAGAGCAGCATTTTCAACACGATCAGCCCGTTGAGCGATTGCTCCATCCCCGGTTTCATCCTCGATTTGATGCCTATTGATAGGGCGATCGCCCTCATATCGATGGTGCAGTTCGACGGGTAGGGGCGATGCATTCGGCAGACAACGGGCGGGATATGGCGACATGTGTTGACCGAATGCATCGCCCTTACAGACGTTGCGGTTGATCCGATACGATTCATTGACCGTTCACGTTGACAGGTTTGGCAGGGGCGTAGGGGCGTAGGGGCAGGTTTTGATAGCATCGTCTTGCTTTGTGATCAACGTATTGCCTAAACCTGCCCCTACGTTGCCCCTACGTTGCCCCTACGCTACCCCCACGGGGTTTATTGCTCCGTCATTTCTATAATCGACCCAGTCATTTCTATAATCGACCCCGTCG
>DBGGTD010000468.1:0-2150 GCA_051162585.1 Elainellaceae cyanobacterium | reverse complement strand
CTCCTATCTGGTGCTGGGCGATAACCGCAATAATAGTTACGATAGCCATTTTTGGGGGTTCGTCCCGCGCGAAAATATCATCGGGCGGGCAGCAGTCCGGTTTTGGCCCCCGGATCGGATTGGCGATCTTAGTAAGGAGACTACATTTTATTTTGAAAGTGAGTCGCCTCAAGAGGGTGATCAGACCAACGAATAATTTATACGTCGACGATTATTTGAGACGTGTTAGATGTCATGCACGTGCGATCGCACGTTGATTCTGCACAATATCTGTGACGTTGTAATCAAGCTGCTTCTCAAGCGCATATCGCGATATATAGCAATCCCAGTTGGGTTGTGAGCGGTGTGTCGGGCGTGGCCCGCCACACACACACGTTCAACGTCTTAACGCGAGAGTGTACAGATATAAATCTGTCTGATGAAAGATTTATATCTATTTTTGTGCTGAGTCCGTCTTGTGGACGATGTCAGATGGGCATCGACTTGAAAGGATAGTAGACCGAGAGACACCAGATTAAGAACATTCGAAGGCGTTGTTTCGACAAGCGCAGGAATCGATGCAATCTGATGTGTGAGAAGTAAGTATCTTAGTCAGGAGGTTAAGCATGACGGCGAACGATTGGTGGCGACATGCTGTCATTTACCAGGTGTATCCTCGCAGTTTTATGGATAGCAGTGGTGATGGCATCGGTGATCTGCAAGGAATTACCCAAAAACTTGACTACATCGCCTCCTTGGGAGTAGACGCTGTCTGGGTTTCGCCTTTTTTCAAGTCGCCTATGAAAGACTTTGGCTACGATATCTCAGACTATCGAGCCGTCGAACCGATGTTTGGCACCTTAGATGATTTTAAGGAACTACTAGACAAGTCCCATCAGCGGGGTCTAAAAGTTTTAATCGACCAAGTTTGGAACCACACTTCAAATCAGCATCCATGGTTCTTAGAAAGTCGTAGTAGCCATGATAATCCGAAGGCTGACTGGTATGTATGGGCTGATCCAAAACCAGACGGCACTCCTCCAACCAATTGGCTCGCAACGTTTGGTGGCAGTGCATGGACGTGGGACGACCAGCGGCAACAATATTACCTCCATAATTTTCTATCAGAACAGCCTGATCTCAACTGGTATAACCCAGAGGTTGTCGAAGCGATTTTAGACGTGGCCCGATTTTGGCTTGATATGGGCATTGACGGGTTTCGTTTAGATGTAGTGAATTTTTTCACGCACGATCGCCAGTTGCGAGATAATCCGCCCCGTCCTGCCGATCAGGAGCGTCCTGCTGGTGCCAGCCCCAACGATCCATTCTTTTCTCAAATCAATCTCTATAATTTTTGTCAGCCTGAAACCCTAAATATTATTGAGCAGATTCGCCAACTAGTCGACGAATATCCCGGTAGAACGACTCTCGCAGAAATCAGTTCAGCCGAGGACGCTATTTTAATTTCTAGCCAATACGTGCAGCCAGGGCGGTTGCACATGGCATACAATTCGTCGCTGATGAGCGACCAGCCGCTGACGTGCGATTTGCTGCGCGACATCATTCGGCGGGTGAAGAAGCAGGTTCAAGACGGCATCATCTGCTGGACAGGGGGAACCCACGATTTCCCACGACTCAAAACTCGATGGCGAAAATTCTTAACCGATGACTACTTTACCCAAGAAGCCTTCGATCACATGTTTGCAGCGTTTTTACTCTCTTTGAAAGGCAGTTGCTGCATCTATCAAGGCGATGAAATTGGTATGACGCAAGCCCATGTGCCCTACGAGAAAATGCAAGACCCATTTGGGCTAGCTGGGTATCCATCCATTTTGGGACGAGACGGGTCACGCACCCCCATGCCTTGGGAAAAAGGCACACCCAATGCCGGCTTTACAACGGCCCATGAGCCGTGGCTTCCCATTCCAGATGAGCATGTTTCCCATGCGGTTGATCAACAAGACCATAACCCTTATTCGCTTCTAAATAAGTATCGTCGCTTGATCTCCTGGCGTAAAAAACAGCCTGCGCTCTTGCGGGGAGATATCAATTTGCTCAATACCGAGGAGCCGATATTAGGTATTGAGCGCATTTGTGATGAACAGCATCTGATCTGTTTATTCAATCTCAGCCCCATGCCTATCCACCAAGATCTGTCGGCATTCCCTGAT
>DBGGTD010000467.1:0-5220 GCA_051162585.1 Elainellaceae cyanobacterium | reverse complement strand
GTTTTAATTGGCGCATTTGCTGCTGCTTTTCTGGGCTTGTTGATTGGGTTGTCAACGCTCAAACTTCGAGAAGATTATCTGGCGATTGTTACGATTGGTGTTTCAGAAATTATTCGACTCATCGCACTCAATGAAGAATGGTTGACTGAAGGGTCATTCGGCGTGCAGCGATTTTCTCTGCCCCTAAGCAATCTAAATCCAAACATGTTCACTCGGATTGTCATGATTTCGCTGCTCACAGCTGTATTGGGCATTGCATTATGGCAGCTTTGGAAGCATGCACTCAGTCGAATGAAGACGGCACCATCCCAAGCCATCATCAAAGGCTCGGCTATCTTAATTGGCTATGTAGGCTCCCTGCTTTTGCTTCTCTATGGCATTGGTTTGAGCGCGCAACAACTGAAACTATCGAATGCGCTTCCTCCTTGGTTGCTTGGCATCTCTATGATTGCCGTCTTCGCAGGCGTGTGTGCCCTCTACATTTGGCTATCGCGCAGATTCTTTCCGAAACTCTCTGCACTAAGCGCATCAAGCACGCTTGTTTCTGTTATTGCTTGCACCGGGTTGGGTGTCTGGATATATGGGTTTTTAGCGACTGCTCTTTACAACTATTCTCGCAACCCAACTAAAACAGGTCTGATGTTAATTTCTTTGCTCGTGCTGGCCGTCATCTTCTGGGCGCTACAGCGGCTAGTTAGCTCTCCGTGGGGGCGAGTTTTAAAGGCAATTCGAGAAGATGAGGAGGTCGCCAAGGCGCTTGGCAAAAATGTCTTTTGGTATAAACTGCAATCGCTAATGTTGGGAGGGGCGATCGCCGGAATAGCAGGAGCCTTGTATGCATGGCAGCTAACGACTATTTATCCAGACAACTTTCAACCTCTTGTCACCTTTAATGCTTGGACAATCGTCGTCTTAGGCGGAGCAGGTAACAACGTTGGCACTTTGCTTGGAGCTGCTATTTTTTGGTCATATCAGACCCTAACCCGCTTCGTTTTAGCTGATATTGTTCCATTAGATGATGCTCGTCTAGGCGCATTTCGGATTATGATTATTGGTTTATTGCTAATGGTCTTGATGATTTGGAGACCCCAAGGAATCTTAGGCAAGAAGGAGGAGCTCACCCTTGGCCGATGATGCACCGATGGAAGACACCCCGCAAAAGACAATGAATACGCCTGCCTCATCCACGTCAGTTTCACATTCATCAACTACACCTGCCAACGCTAGTCCTTTGCTGGCAGCCAATGACTTATCTAAGAGCTTTGGGGGGATTCGAGCCGTCGATCAAGCCTCTTTAGACGTTAATCAAGGTAGTATCACGGGTTTAATTGGCCCTAACGGTGCAGGAAAAACAACCCTATTCAACCTCTTGTCTAACTTTATTCAAGCGGATAGTGGCCAAGTTTTCTTCGATGGAGAACCCATTCAAGATCTTGCCTCTCACCAAGTTGCCAAACAGGGTTTAGTTCGAACATTTCAAGTTGCCCGCGTGCTCTCTAAGCTATCTGTTATGGAAAATATGCTTTTGGCATCGCAGCATCAAGCGGGTGAGAATTTCTGGAATGTTTGGTTTCGCCCAGCGAAAGTGGCTCAAGAAGATCGGCAGCAACGAGAACACGCCATGGAAATTTTAGAGTCCGTTGGGCTGGCTCACATGGCAAAGGAATATGCAGGAGCACTCTCAGGTGGACAGCGCAAACTACTGGAAATCGCGCGAGCATTAATGGTACGCCCAAAGCTAATTTTGCTCGATGAACCTGCTGCTGGAGTCAATCCGGTCCTAATTGACCAAATCTGCGAACACATTACAACGTGGAACCAAGAAGGAATGACATTCTTAATCATTGAGCACAACATGGATGTCATTATGTCGCTGTGCGATCGCGTCTGGGTGTTAGCAGAAGGACGAAATCTTGCATCAGGGACACCTGCTGAAGTGCAGCAAAATGAAGAAGTTCTCGAAGCCTATTTAGGTCAGTAGCCCTACATATAGCAATCTCAGATGGGTTGTGAGCGTGTAGGACGGGCGCCGCCTGCCCCACACGCTCACACACAATTCATAAGCGATTTAGGATCGCTATATCTAATTTGTTCAATCAGCCATGGTTGAGAGGCTAATTCGTTCGCTTCAACTGGCAGTTGGGCATTCTAAGTCCAGACTGTTAGATTGGTGAAGTGGCTTACAGAGTCTTAAGCAAATCACAGCAGAATTGATATCCAATTCATTCAGGGGCATGAGAGCTTGAAGCCATGCAATATCGCTAAAATAACGATACCGGCATCGCTATGATCGAGCTAGGCTGGCTTTGCCATTGTTTGTTAGCTTCGATTGGCATAGCCTTTAGCGTTTGTACGCCATGCTTAGCTTATTGAAGGCTCTAAATTTCTTTTACTTAACTTGTTTAACCAGGTCTAAAGTGTTGGGCGACGTGCGGAAGGTTTTGAATATCTTCCACGTTTCATCGACGCACCAAGCGCATTCCTGAGACTATAAATTTTCAATCTTTCTTCGAAAATCGCATGAGGTCGTCTGTGACTTTACATCATTACCTTGTCAAGATACTTAATAATCAGCAGTCAATACCTATGTCCAAGCTCGATTCGAGCCGTAGATTTGGATAAGGGAGGACGACTGAGTCATGGTGAGAGACCCAAATATCGGACGCAAACTCAATAAACGCTATGAAATCGTAGAGATATTGGGTCAGGGCTCTATGGGGCGAGTGTATGGCGGTCGAGATTTTTTGTTGGGAGGTGTCCCCGTTGCCATCAAATTCCTCTCACAAACGTTACTCAATAACAGAATGCGAGAGCGTTTTGAGCGAGAGGCAACCACCTGTGCATTGCTAGGGCAGCGGAGTATTCACATCATTCGGGTTACAGACTATGGAGTAGATGAAGACGGTATTCCCTTCTATGTGATGGAATACTTGAGGGGTGAAAGCCTCAGCGATGTCATTAACTACCAACCGCTTCCGCTTCCTCAGTTCTTAAACTTAATTCGGCAGATTTGCCTGGGTTTAGAGTGTGCCCATCAAGGAATCTTAATCGATGGCGAAATCTGCCCAATCATTCATCGCGACATCAAACCCAGCAATATTCTGATTACACCTGACCAAAGCCTCCTTCAACTTGCTAAAATTCTGGACTTTGGTATTGCCAAAACGCTTCAAGCAGACAGCGGTCAAACAAATTGCTTCATGGGAACGCTAGCCTACTCATCCCCAGAACAGATGGAAGGCTGCGAACTCGACAATCGATCTGATATCTACAGCCTCGGCGTAATGATGTTTCAGATGCTGACGGGTAAAATGCCCCTACAGGCTAATACCCATACCTTTCCAGGATGGTATAAAGCTCATCATGTTCAAACGCCTCGATCCTTTAGCGAGGCAAATCCATCCATCACGATTCCTAGAGCTCTAGAAAATTTAGTGATGAACTGCCTTAAAAAGGCACCGAACAATCGGCCCCAGACTGTTAATGACATTATCGATACACTGAAGCCATTAGAAGAAAGATTCAGGCCGGGTAAGGAAGTTGCTGATCGCATCGGAAGAGATCTGAGAGGCATTCCGATCAGGCCAGACCCCGAAAAAGAACATCAACCTTCATCTGAAGATGTATGTCGGATCACATCATGGCCTCCCGATAAGCCAATTGCCGAAATTGTTTTTCCCCATATCTTACAGACTGGCAATGACTCCTTGGCGACTCTATGGGTCATGCTTTCGCAGCGTGACATTGACAAACTCTGCATCTGCACTCCGTACAACAAGTTCCTTTTTTTAGGAGCTCCTCATCCAGTAATGCTCTGGCTAACTGTGCTGTATAACCGTGGATCAGGGCCTCGATGGTTGTCTTACTATCTCGACTTAAAAACTCACCTTGGGCAACAAATGACCCGGTTGTTGAGCGAGTCTCGGCATTATCGGATATTGTTTTTTGCACTCGAAAACCCTAATCGGTGCAATCGGGTCATGACGTTGACAATTGCTGAACCTGCTGCGTGGGGTAACCCTCAACTTATCGAAACCCAAGCTAAACTTTTGCAAGAGTTTGCGATGCTCGGTGTGGCTGCGCCTACAACCCAGCCAGCAGCCAGTAAAACATTTTTGAAAGCCGAACTTGAAAAAATCAAGCCCACTATATTACAAAAGCTAGAAGCAATTGGATAAAAGCAATGCTTTAGCCTGTTTGCTTTAATCTGTTGGAGGAAAATAAACGACAGGGTGCCAGCTTCGACGCAAAATTTCTCCTGCAAAGCTTGGAACTGACCATTCCAAAATCTTGCCCAAACTATCAGACGATAGAGCGATCGCATTAATGTCATAGTCTTGGGCTAACTTCAAAACTTCAGATACCACATTGCCCTGACGAACGATCGTTACAACTTCAAGCTTGAGCGCTTCTAAATCGGCTTTTACCTCCGAAAGTCGTTCTTCCGCAACTTGCAACTGACTCTCAACATAGGGAAGCAGACCCTGTCGATTAACATCATCAATAATCCAACACAGTAGGCACCGCTCTAGAGAATTATGATCTCCATCGGCAAAATGTTTGACCTGATCAACCAAGTACTTAGCCGCGTCACTCCCATCATAGGGAATAAGCAAATATCGAAACATATGTCTACAGCGCAGCTCAAGCTCCTCGCAGGTGTAGGTGGAAACGAGTTGAGGTCGCCAAATCATCAACGGAACTTTGACCTGTCGGCATAGCTCCATCGTAGTGCTGCCAAAGAGCTTTTCAGTCAAGCGCGTCCGGCTCGGCATGCCTAACAGAATCAAGTCAATTGAATATTTCTTAACAGCACTAACAATGTAATCGACAGGTCGACCACATTGAACCTCAACTTGGACATTAACACCTTCAGGGACATTCTCAAGGGCGACTGATAGCTGCTCTCGAATCTCCTGCATTTTTTCAGCATCGGGTCTAGGAATCTCTCGATCGTCTAGTAGAGGCATCACATGCAAAAAGACAATTTGTTTGGCTCCCCCTGCGACGAAACACGGGACAAAATCGACTAGACGGTGGAGTCCATCCTCAAGGTCAGTACAGACCATTATGTGCTGAAACATAGGCTTGCGCTTAGCAGGGCTGACGAAATGTTCTTTAAAACCCTATCATTGCACTATAAATTTAAGTAAATTTAAGAAAAAATCATCAATAGATATCACTTAAATATAGCAATCTCAGATGGGTTGTGAGCGGTGG
>DBGGTD010000466.1:0-2060 GCA_051162585.1 Elainellaceae cyanobacterium | reverse complement strand
CGTTAAGCAGAGTTCCGCCCCGCGATCAGTTGCTACCTGTGTTGCCCTCTCGCAAGTCAGCGCCGCTGTCTGCCAGAGCTGACAAACCTATCAAACGGATCAATCCGCGACCTATTCCGTCGTCTCAGCGTCTACGGAAAGCCCGCAAATCTCGTCAGCCGAGTCGCCCTATATCACCACTCGTGTATGCAATTCGGCTATTGATTTTGGGCGTAGGTGTAGGCGCGATCGCGGGTACGCTGATTTCGGTGCTCAATCCGGCTGCTCGCTATCAGGGTGAAACGGCCCAAACTCTAACCAATTCTGCTCTTTCTCCCACGGAGGCTGGCGAGGGAACGACCTCTGGCCAAGGCCGCACGCGGTTGATGGAAAACGCAAATGGGCGATCGCTGCCAACGACGCTGCAACTCCGGCAAGAAATGCGTCCCTTGATGAACGATATTCGAGAATTGACACTCGATACGCCAGACCTCACGCCCGGAATTTTTCTGGTCGATTTTGACAGTGGAGCCTATGTCGATCTCAACGGTACGCGGCGGTTTTCAGCTGCCAGCATGGTCAAAGTGCCGATCCTCGTTGCGTTTTTTCAAGATGTTGATGCTGGAAAGATTCGCCTAGACAAGATGCTGACCATTGAAGAAGACGATGTCGCAACGGGGTCGGGTGATCTTCAGTTCCAGGCAATTGGCACTCAATACAGCGCTATTGAGGTGGCGACGATGATGATTACGATCAGCGATAACACGGCGACGAATATGTTGATTCGGGAAATGGGGGGAATGGAGGTTCTCAATCGTCGTTTTCAATCATGGGGGGTTTCAACGACGCAGTTAAATGACCTGCTGCCTGACCTGGACGGCACTAATATGACAACTCCCAGGGAGTTGGTCGAATTAATGGTTATGGTGAGTCAAGGAGATTTGATCTCAATGCGATCGCGCGATCGCCTGCTGGATATTATGCAAAGCACGGTCACTAATACGCTGCTGCCTGCCGGATTGGCTCCCGATGCAGCCATTGCTCATAAAACGGGCGACATTGGCTCAATGGTGGGGGATGTGGGTGTGGTCGATATGCCCAGCGGCAAGCGATATGCGATCGCCACGATGATTCAGCGCCCTCACAACGATGAACGCGCCCAAGACCTGATTCGGCAAGTATCTGGAATGGTCTATGATTACCTCGAAGATCCAGCGGGCTATCAGAGAATGGACACTGATACCGATTTGCGCGATTTAGATGATGCCGCAGACGGCTCTGACGAATCGGCTGATCCGTATGCCGATCCATATTTAGATGACGAAAACTGGTAGTTTTAACCGATTAATAAACTGATTAAGAATTGGGCACAAATTCGTTTAGTGCTGTTGCTTGGCTAGCGTCTTCTAGTGCATTCACGGATGCGTCTAAACGCTCCCAAATTGCTTGCAGCATTGGCTCTAAGCCCGTTCGCGCCACTGCCGAAATCATAAATACGGGCGCATGGCTAAGCTGGCTGAGCTGATTGGCAATGGCATTGAGGCGATCGGGGTCGGAAGTTGTCGCGTCGATTTTATTGATGGCGAGAATTTGGGGGTGGTGCTCTAACCCACGTCCATAGGCTTGAAGTTCGTCTTGGATGACGTGATATGCAGTCACGGGGTCGGCTTCAGTGCCGTCGATCAGATGCAAAAGCAGTCGAGTCCGCTCAATATGGCGCAAGAAATCGTGCCCTAGCCCAGTTCCGAGATGAGCGCCTTCGATCAGACCGGGAATATCTGCAAACACGGTGCCATCTCCTGTCGGCTTGCGAACCACTCCCAGATTGGGAATCAGCGTTGTGAAGGGATAATCAGCAATTTTAGGACGCGCTGAGGAGAGTGCGGCAATCAGGGTCGATTTTCCTGCATTGGGTAAGCCAATAATGCCAACTTCAGCAAGGAGTTTGAGTTCGAGACGCAGGAGCCGCTGCTCACCTGGTAGCCCAGGGAGGGCATGTTCGGGAGCGCGGTTGCGATTGCTCAAAAAGTGCTTGTTGCCCAATCCGCCTTTGCCGCCTTTCGCGACGAGGAGGGTTTGGT
>DBGGTD010000465.1:0-12401 GCA_051162585.1 Elainellaceae cyanobacterium | reverse complement strand
GGATAAACTTTTCCGCATTTTGTCAAAGTGCTCAGCAAATATGCGAATGCGATCGTACATTTCCTTACCTAGCTCACTAATTTGTTGGGCATTCTCCGCCATTTGCTCCTGGCGCCAGCCGTAAGCAACTGCCTTCAATAACGCAATCAAGGTTGTAGGCGTTGCTAAAATCACCCGTTGCTCTACTCCAGCCTCAATCAAGCCAGGATCTTGCTCTAGAGCTGCACTGAAGAAAATTTCGCCCGGTAAAAACAGAACAACGAACTCAGGCGTCGCATCAAACTGATCCCAATAGGCTTTGGTGCTGAGTTGTGAGAGGTGTGAGCGAATGTGTCGCGCGTGATCTTTGAGTTTTGCAACTCGATCAACCTCGTCTTGCGCTTCGAGAGCTTCTAAGTAGGCTTGCAGGGGTGCTTTCGAATCTACGATGACATTGCGCTGGTTGGGCAACTTGATCACCATATCAGGACGCAGGCGACCATTGTCTGTATCTATTGATTTTTGCTGAACAAAGTCGCAATACTCAATCATTCCGGCAATCTCAACTACTCGTTTGAGCTGAATTTCCCCCCATCTGCCTCGCACATGGGGTGCTCGGAGTGCTTGCGTTAAATTCGCCGTTTCACGTTGAAGATGAGCTTGAGACATTACCAATGTTTTAAGCTGCTCGGAAACGCTTGCATAGGCTGTTGTCCGGGTCGTTTCCAGCTCCCGGAGGTAGGTACGAACGCCATCTAGAGACGATTGTAGGGGTTTTACCAGTTCATTGATTGCATGTTCTCGAAGTCTTAAGTCACCTTGGGCACGCTCTTGAAATTGGCTTAGTTTGGCTTCAGCAAATTCGACAAACGATTCGCTATTTAGCCTGAGTGCATCTGCTGACAACGCTTTGAATGCATCTGACAGCTTCTGCTGTGCTTCATCCAGTAAAGCAATTTTTTCTTGGGACGATCGTTTTTCATTCTCTAATCGGGTTTGACATTCTGAAAGCTGCGATCGCACGGCAGAGTTTTCAGATTGAATAGATTGAATTTGACTTTCTCTTTCTTTCAGAAGATCTTGCATCTCAGTCAAATGCAATAATCGGGCTTCAGCAGCGGCTCGCTGTGAGGCTTCTGACCTAATTTCGTCAAGATATCCTGTTAATTTAGTATCGGCTTCACGGAGCGCTATCTTTAAATCTTGGATTTGCTGATCTTTATGCTGGAGATTATCAACGATGTGAGTTCGTTCGGCTACAACATCGGATTTGGCTTTTTCTCGAATCGTTTGCATTTTGGCTTGCACAATAAACCAAACTGCTGCGCCGCCAATCACGAGTCCCAAAATCAGTCCGAGAGCAACTTGCATAATTACTTTTGCTATGATGTCGTGTGGTCAATGAACTATACAGAAGTAGAAATAGTGCTGTGGTCACAGATCAGTGAGTAGGGGCAGATCTGGCAGGTTTCCTCGGATGAGGTTGGAATAAATTCTCCTCGCCCGATGCCCCCCGCAACCGCTTTGGCTTCCTGGGCGATCGCCCCCAAATCTACTTCCTCAAAGGTATGAATCACATTATGGCGAAGATAGGCAATGTGAGCAGTAGAACGCTCTGTTGCCGTTGCATATGCCCAAAGCTGCAAGCGATGATGGTGAGGATTGATAGTCTGATCTGTTTTAAAGTCCAGCACAAACTCCGGCGCTAATACATCAACCGTGCCGTTCAGACTCAAGGTGCCCACTGAAATAGTTACCGGGTATTCTGCTATTGATGGTTGATTCCGGTAAGGCGCATACACCCCTGACTGGTGAAACATTTTAGCCAGATTAAGGGCATCCCGAATAGCCTCGGGTGGCAACTCTGGATTGAATTTTGCGAGTGTTTCAACCTCTTGAACCTGATGCTGGAGAGCTTTGTGGGTGAGCGTACCGATTTCTGCCCCTAAATTTCGAAGTTCGGTGCCCTGGTAGGCTCCTGGATGCCCTTGGAGATGACGAAATTCAAACCGCTTGGGACACAATGCGTAATCCGTGAATGCGGTGACAGGCAGTTCCCATAACCCCGCGCCAGAAGACTGGATTAGCCGATGAGCGGGATGCGGGAACGGAGCCGGATCGCAGGGTTCAGAAGGATTGGCACACTCTGCATCAAACTCAATCGAGGTGATGTCAATCATCCCGTCTAATCCGGGTTGAAGGATGTCGAGTCCGCCTCCCTTCTCGTCGGCTGCAGTCAGAATGAGGCGATCGCGCGCACGGGTCAAGGCCACATAGAGAACTCGTTTTGCTTCGTCCTGATCTGCCTGGTGTTTCTGATAGTTCAGAAACGTGTAAAGCGCCGATTTTTGCGTTGAACCGTCGTCGTCATCCAGCTTGAGCGCTACACCCAACTGAGGATCAATGCGGATTGCGGGAGAATCAGTTGACTCCTTACGGCTCAAATCTGGCACAATCACCACGGGCCATTCCAACCCCTTAGAGGCGTGAATCGTCATGAGGCTGACGGCATCCCCCGCTTCGAGGGCAGGACGAGGGATCATGACCTCTGCGGCAGCAAGCCGACGCAAGTACCTCACAATGCTGACTCCATCGAAGCTGCTTTGTTCTCGCTTTTTAATGAAATCTAGAAAGCCTCGCCAGTCTGCTTCACGGCGACGGCCATTGGGCAGGTTGGCGATCGCGGCTGTATAACCCGTTAGCCGATCCGCGAGCTGAAGTAAGCGGGAGGGTGCTTCGCTACGTCGTTCATTGAGAAGACTTTGAAGGACGTGATGAGAATGACACAGGTCAGTCACATCAGTAGATGAGAGGTGTTTCCACCAAGACATTTTTTCAGGTAAAGAGGCCGCAAGTTGGGCAAGAGTGCGATCGCTCACGGCAAAGAATGGGCTCCGCAAGACCGCAATGAGCGCTAAATCGTCTCTCGGATCTGCCAAGAAGCGCAGTAGTGCCCAGGCATCTTTTACTTCACGGGTATCGAGCAGATTACCCCCTCCCGCTTGCAGGATGGGAATGCCCAGACCTTCTAGGGCTTCGCCGTAGACTTCTAAGGGGTCCCACGTACGAGAAAGAATTGCAATATCTCCGGGTGTAACAGAGCGGAGATTCCCGGTCGATTTGTCATGAACCTGGGCGCTACTGGTTAGCAAATTATTGATCCAGTTCGCGAGGTGATTCGCTTCCACGCGACGACGCTGTGCAATATCGGGTTTTGCACTATCTGTAACGTGGACAGTGAACACCTGCAAGTGGGGAGACGGTGGCGGTTCTTGCTGGCGATACGCGTCTAGCGGCTGGTGCAGGTGGTTCAAAATTGGCTCAAAGAGGGTGTTAAGACGTTGAACGAGGGCGTGGTGGGTTCGAAAGCTGAGGCTGAGTTCTTTAACGGGGCGATCTGGCGTCGGATGGAGCCGAGTACACCACGCTTTAAATACGTCTACATCGGCTCGACGGAAGCCATAAATCGACTGTTTGACGTCACCAATGATGGTCATCAGTTTGCCTTGGGTGAGTCGTTCGAGCAGTTGCCCTTGGATGGGGTTTGTATCTTGAAACTCGTCAATCAGAAATACCTGCCAGCGTTGATGATAGTAGTGCTGCACATCCAACTGTTCGAGAGCTTTGAGGGCATGGGTTTCTAGATCGTTGAAGTCGAGGACTCGCTGCTGCTGCTTAGCATGGTGGAGGTGCGATCGCACGACTTCAAATCCTTCTCGCAGGACTGGAAGGATTGCTTCGGTCTGGTCATCCCATTCATTGGGCTTGAGTGTGACCAAACCTGCTTTGAGTGCATCTCGCGCTATTTCTCTCACGAGTTTGATGGCATCCTTGACAGCATCAAGTGTGTCTTTGCCGCCCCAGTTTTTCTGCTGTCCGCAGTTTATTTTTAATTTATCCAGGACGTTGAGAACCGGAGCGATATCATCACCATATTCGAGGATGGTAGCCCGCTCTCCGACCAAAACCGCCACCGATTCTAATGCGGCATCTCGCATCGCGTTTAACTTATCAGCAGGGGCGGAGTGAGCGTGCAAGATATCTCCTGCAACTAACCAGCGATCATCATTAAGTAGGTTAGCTAGCGCATCGTGCCGAGCCTGTTGAAGAATGGGCAGCCAATCGTTGCGACCTTTCTGTAATGCTTGCTCTGCAGTAAGTGTATCAACTAGAAACGCCTGGATCGCTGTCTGCATGAGAGAATACGGGATGTGCTCATAGAGCGTGTTGGGAATTTGATTCAAGGCATCAACGAGAGTATTTGCTTTCCATAGCGTTCCGTCCAGGTCATCTAGCACGGTAAAGTCAGGAGGCACGTTGGCAGCGTCAGGGTGTTCTCGGCAAATCCGAGCGGCGAGGGCGTGAAAGGTGCTGATCTGGGCAGCTTCCAATTCTGCAACCCAATCTGGGTTTTGGGTTCCTTTCTGGATTGTTTTGCGGATGCGCGATCGCATCTCGGTAGCAGCTTTTTCCGTAAAGGTCACCGCTACTATTTCTAACGGAGAATAACCCGACATCAGGTGATGCAAGTAGCGTTCTGCTAGCATGTGGGTTTTACCCGTTCCAGCTCCAGCAGTCACGGCAATGCTGTGATTGGCGTAAGCGGCATCTTGTTGCTGAGGCGTGAGGGTTGGATTAATCCAGGCCAGGGGTGAATTCATGACTCCTCCGTAGGTGCAAGACGGGGTTTCCGGCTGAGACGATTGCCCTGACGGCAAACTAGGTCGTAGGCGCAGTACTTGCATGCTTCACGCCCGGTGTCGGGGCTGACCGGAAAGTGCCCAGTATTGAGATGCGACTGACACCGCGTTGCGACCTCTGCGAGTTCGGTTTGATTGGGTAACTTGCTGAGATCCTTCAGTCTTTTTCCTTTTGTGAGCGAGTAGTAGTAGGCATTGGTAACCCGTTCACTGGGGAAAAGTGCTGGAGCTGCGACGTCTTTGTAAATCGATAGCTGCAGGTCAATGCAGGCTTTACCGTCGGCATTGCTCACGCCTTTAGGTGCAGATGAACTTGTTTTATAGTCAATCAAGACAAGTCCGTCATCGGTGCGATCGATGCGATCCACCCGTCCACGAATTTGGAAGCCGTGCCAGTTGCCCGCAAATTCTTCTTCAAGGGCGATCGCCTCTGCCCCATCTGGGAAAAAATCAGGCTGTTGAATGGCTAGGCTCAGCGTTTTGAGGTGTTCGTCTCGCTGAGCCTTCCAGTTTGGAAATACGGGAAGCTGGAGGTCTGTTTCAGCGCGTTTAAATACTGTTTGCAGTAGATGGAAATCGGTCACCTTTAAATCTGGATTCTCTTTCACCTCATTGAACAGAAGCTCTAATGCCTTGTGATAAAGACTACCCCGCAAACTTGGGCTCAGTTCGTCCTCTACGTCCTCAGGCTCACTCAGCCTGAGGACTTTATCAGCAAACCACTTGAATGGACAAAGCCCTAGATTAGTGAGTTGAGACACGCTGAAGCTGCGTTGGCCTACTCCCTCTAACGAATGCTTTGTCCAATTCACTGGAATTCCCGTGACGCCATCATAGTCATCATAGGGGGCACTACTTTCTCGCCGTCGCTCGACACGCCAGGCATGACGGGCACGGATGAGTACTTCATCCTCGTCCCGGATCTGATGACGCAACACGACCTTTCGCAGTTCTTCACGGCTCGCAATTGGGTGCTCAGGGATCGGAGAGGTAGACAGCCCTAATCGGTCTAGATAGGGGCTGTGCAATTGTTCTTGCCGATTTGCCAGTTTGGGATATGAACAGACGATTTGGTTCGTCGTGGTCAGCAGCAGATGATAGAAAGCAAGGGACTCTCGTCGTGCCTGTTCTGCCGCAGAGGGTAACGTAATCCCTACGGTGTGGAGAGCCTTGCGCTCGAAGAAGTCAAGCACCGAGTCATTCTTCACCATTGCTGGCAAGATGCCCTCTGCCATACCGATGATGAACAGATGGCTATATCGGGCACCAACGACCGAGGTTGGATTATGCAATTCAACACCGCCCCGTCTGGGATGGGCAGCGACCTGGGCGATCGCCATTGTATCTCGCAGGTCTTGAAAGAACTCGGTGCGTGAAAGCGGTTCATCGTGCGGTTGATACAGCTCATACAATGCTTGCTCTAGCTTGCTGAAGGCCAGACTTTCACGAGCCCATCGGGCACATCGCTGACGGAGATTAACGATCTTGAGAATGGTCTGGATTCGCTCAACCCATGTTTTGCGCTTTGCATGATTGGGCAATCGAAACACCGACAGATCGATGTCTAAAAACTCCTGACTGACATCATTCCAGGCATCGAAACTGCTCGGATGGCGATCGCGCACTATACTCCAGAATTCCCTATCAGGATTGCTACACAGCGGATGGCTCAGCAGCGTCGCGGTGTTCTCAAACGAAAACTGATCTTCGATGACATCCAGCAGCAGATTCATCCATCCCCCCAGACGAGTAGTGCTGAGGGGCAGCTCATAGAGCGCTCGCAACGGCACGTCATATTCCCAAGCAATATCTAGCAGCTTTTCTCCGTATGTCACTTCATCGCGAGCAATGATGCTGATGTCTCGTGCCGAAACGCCTTGAATCAGGAGTTGCTTCACGTGCGCTAGCGTGCCCCGCGCTTCTGCGTCTATGTCTCCATAGGCATAAACGGGGCAGGCATTGACAGTAGTAGAATTATCGTTGCCGACAAAGCGGCAGGAGAGCGGGTTGCCCACCGAGTTTGACTGGCTGATGGGTTCGGTCTGGTCAATCTGCCAACCCGCCGCTGCTAACATCTGGATTGCAGTATCAATATCCACGAAGTCAGAATGTTGAGCAGATGGCAAGACATACATGCTACCTTCGCCAGCGATCGCATTGATAAACGCCAGTTCGTCGGCAGTTGGCTGAACATATCCATATACCAGTGCTGGAAAAGACAGAGGATAGTCGAGCGATCGCCACAGGAGTTCGCTTGAATCCACCCATCCGCGTTGACGCAGCAAGGCTTGATAGGTCTGGGCGACCTGAATTAGCTGAGATGCCCTCACTGAAATTGGAACGTCAGGCATCTTGAGAACTGCAGAGGATTGGAGTAATGCCTTGACGGCTGGTGTCCATGCGCGAGTCGTGCCGTCTAAATCAGATGGATGGATGGTCTGACGAATTGCGTCTCGCAGAAGCCGTTGAGCCGTTAGATCTGGAACGATGTGGAGATGATGGGCTGCTAACGTTTCACGGGCAAGGTCGGAGAGCGATCGCGTCGGGACTCGTAATGTACGGGCAGCAAGGCGATTTGGAGTGATGATGTTGAGCGGTTGAAATTTAGCTTTCTCGGCGAGCGTTTCCTTCAGCCATGGGTGCACCCAGTCATGGGAATGAGCTCTGATGAAAACTGTCCGCATAACGGCTCCTGTGTAAAAGCATCTAGGCAAGAATTCCGCAAGGGATTCTGTATCCGAGAATTTACTTGCACCATATTCCAGAGTTCCCATAACTTTTACGCTTTGAACAAGATAGCTCAGGAAATTTGCTGAATTTATAGCCCTACGGGTTCAGGTTTGTGTGTAGACCCCGCCCGCCGCGCTGGGTCTACACACGTTCAGCGTCCTAACGTGAGAGCGTAAAGCTATATCATCACGCCACCAGCTCTCCGGTTTCCTGTAAACGATGCAGGCGATGATAAATGCCGCCATGATTCAGCAATTCTTCGTGGTTGCCAACTTCGACAATGTGCCCCTGGTCTAGCACCACAATTTTGTCTGCCTCCCGCACAGTGCTCAGTCGGTGAGCAATAATGATGGTGGTTCGGGTGCCGAGAATGCTGTGCATTGCCAGTTGAATCGATCGCTCTGATTCATAATCTAAGCTCGATGTGGCTTCGTCAAAAATCAGAATGTCAGGATTCATCAGCAGCGCCCGCGCAATGCCCAACCGCTGACGCTGCCCGCCCGATAGGCGAACGCCTCGCTCACCCACGACGGTGTAATATTGCTTGGGCATCAGATGAATAAACTCATCAACCCGTGCAATTCGGCACGCCTCTTCAACGTCTTCAAAGCTTGCCGACGGATTCCCATAGGTCAAATTATCGAGCAGCGTTCCGTTAAACACATCTACATCTTGATGAACGATCGCCAACCGCTTGCGATATCCAGCCACATCCAAGGTGCGAATATCTTGTCCATCCACTAAAATTTGTCCTTGGGTGGGTTCAAAGTAGCGAAACAACAGTTTCACCAGCGTTGACTTGCCTGAGCCCGATCGCCCCACCAATGCCACGGTTTGGCAGGGTTCAATCAACAGGTTAATATCTTGCAGCACGAGGTGATTGGAGGTATAGCCAAATGAGACATGGGAGAGATCAACTTTTCCTGAAAACTCGTAGGTTTTGATTGCCTCAGACGGGTGCACTAGCGTTGCAGCATCGAGCCCAGTGGGTACTTTCATAAATTCATGGAAGCGCAACATGGAAGCAAAACGGCGGGCAAACACCTCGGCAATGTTGCTGATGGGTTCTAGCTCGGAGTACGCCATGCTAGATATCGTCAACGTCGTGATGAAATGCCCCAGCGAAATGTCACCGCGAAGGGTTGCCCACAAGGTCAAGCTCAATACCCCAAACACGCAGCTTTGAATCACCGATCGCTGCCAGGTAAACAGCTTCACATATCCTCGGTGGATTCGATAATCGACCATCGTAAATTCACGCTGAAGCCGCTGCCGCTGCCGCCGAAGCTCTTGATTTTCGGTCGCAAATGCTTTGACCGTCTTGATATTGGTAATCAGTTCAGATGTGCGGCTTTCGGTGTTTTCCATGTAGCGATCGAGAATTTCTTCTTTGTCGATTAGGTGCTTCAGATCTTTGATCGTTACGCCGAGAATCACCACAAACGATGCCAAAAACAGCAGCGCAATTCGCCACTCAATCAGCAAAATCACGACAAAAATGCCCACAACGCGAAATAGTTTGGGGATCAACTGTCCCGCAATTTCGGGATACGTCCAGGTGTGATTAGCAAGCCCTCTGGCCACCCGTCCTGCAATTCTCCCCGGATTGTTTTCGTGATAGAACTCAAGCGGCAAGGTGAGGATCTTTTCCATTACGAGCCCTGCCTGATCCCGTCGCGCCCGCAGAGGGATATCCCAGTGAAACCAGGTGCCGATCCAAGGCTGAATCGGAGCACGTACTACCGTGACTACAAAAATGAGTGCCAATAAGACTCCCAATGATAGGGATCGATTTACGGGCAACCCTGTCAAAGTGGCAATGCTATTGACCAAGCTTGAACTGAGAGGGTCAAGCGTTTCGCTCGAAAGAACGTTGAGAATCTGACCGATTGCATAGGGAACGAGCAGATCAATAATTTCAAACAGGCTGCTTGCGGCAATGCTAAAGGCAGCGATCGCCCAATATGGCTGAAAATAATGAAGGATATCACGAAATTTTGTCATACCACACCGCCCCAGGTCAGCCCTGAGTAAAGAACAGGATATTGGACTATAGCCGTACGCACTCGCGTTAGGACGTTGAACGTGTGTAGAGCCCCCGCGGCGCGGGGGCCTCTACACACAAACCTGAGCCCGTAGGGCTATACGTATAATTCTGTATGACTACAAATGTAGCACGCATGTAGTATGTTTTGGCAAGGTAGTAAGACCGAATTTTGGGGTTCAGCTATATTAAAACCGCTATCCAGCTCCTATGGTGCCTCCCTATTGAGCATCCCAAACGGAGTCGGTACAACAATATAGCCTGACGTGCGATCGCCCAACACCCAATTTCGCTCAGTGCCCCAATACCACCAGTGAGCAGCCGTGTAGGCGCAGATAAGGCTGTCGAGTCGGTCTTCTAAGCGCTTTAGCTCAACACCTGTCGTGGGTATATCGGGAATGGGGGTGATGAACTTGAGGGGGGGATCAAGCGTCGGCAACAGGTTGATGATGTAGGTGCGGAGTTGAGTCAGCCCTGCTTTGCGTTCGGCGACGCGACCTTTTTTGTATTTGATAATGCGATCAAGCCGAAACAGATGAATCATCGCCGCATGAGGAAACACCTCAAGCTGGTAGCGACCTATCGGTTGAGCAGGGGCGATCGCCGGATCATGAACAAACCCTCGCTCTTCTAACTGGCGTCCAAAGCCAACGGTGCGAGCAGCAAATGGACGATTTAAATTGGCAGGATAGCAACCCGCATGATATTTCCCAAAGTGTTGATGTGCCAAGCGATCGGGCAGCCTCATCCCCGTTTGGTTGGGAATCAGAGTCGGGGCATCCACCGCCATAACCGCCGTCTCGCTGGACTTAACGTGGCAATCAATCCACTGCAATACCTCTTCAACCTGAACACGTCGATCGAGGCTTGACAGGGTGAGATGATCATCGTCCCAGCTTAGACAACACAGGCCACTATCACCCGACACCCAACCCAGATCGACTCCTAAGAATTTCACTGCTCTTGCATCAAGCGCAAATAGTTTTGTCTGAGCTGCATGTGGCTCTCCGCCATGCGATTGGTTAACTCTTTTTCAACATTGCATAGCTCCTGCCAAAAAATAGCAGACCGACGATTGGATAACGCATCTTGCCAGAGCATGTTGAGCAAATTTGCCGCTTCTGGGTTTTGAGCTGCCACCCCCTCTCGAAGCTCCTCAAACTGCTGAGTTGCTTCCGAATGCTTGGAAACATCTTCTGCCAGATCGAGGCAGTGCTGAAGCTGAGAGGTGTAATCTGGACACGATAATCTAGACATAGATATTAAAACTCAAAGTGTCGGCACGAAACAATGTTACATTTCTTAAATTCTGCTTAATTTTATCAAACAATGTTCACTAAATGTTCATCGATACAGGGTCTTTCTTAAAGCTAAGCCAAGGATGTGAGCTAAAGATTGGACACCTCACATGCTATCCAATCCCATTCTTGGGCGTTTATAATCTCCAAGATGGTTCCATCTCCTTGTATCGATTCGACAGAGTTGTTCGTCATTTATTCGTCATTTAATTGATTGTCACTATACATTCGTTAATCTATCCAATCGTTATGGGCAAGCAGCGCGTTCTCTCCGGCATTCAACCGACAGGCAACTTACACCTGGGCAACTATCTGGGCGCAATTCGCAATTGGGTAGACGGACAAAGCCAATATGAAAACTTTTTCTGTGTGGTTGATTTACACGCGATTACCGTGCCCCACGATCCACAGACTCTCGCTCAAGATACCTATACGATTGCGGCACTTTATCTCGCCTGTGGCATTGATTTAGACCATGCCAATATTTTTGTTCAGTCTCATGTGTCAGCCCATAGCGAACTGGCCTGGCTGCTCACCTGCATTACGCCGCTCAATTGGCTGCAAGACATGGTGCAGTTCAAAGAAAAAGCGCTCAAGCAGGGCGAAAACGTTGGGGCTGGGTTGCTCAACTACCCGGTACTTATGGCGGCTGATATTTTGTTATATGACGCGGATAAGGTGCCTGTTGGGGAAGACCAGAAGCAGCATCTTGAACTAACGCGAGACATTGCGGCTCGTCTCAACTACCAGTTTGGCTCCCCAGATGTACCTGTGCTCAAGCTGCCCGATCCGCTCATTCGTAAGGAGGGCGCACGGGTGATGAGTCTGACCGATGGAACTCGCAAAATGTCGAAGTCTGATCCGTCAGAACTTAGCCGGATTAATCTGCTCGATCCGCCAGAAACCATTCAAAAGAAATTTAAGCGCTGCAAAACAGACTCGGTCAGAGGGTTAGAGTTTGATAATCCGGAGCGGCCCGAGTGTAATAATCTGCTAGCGCTTTATATGCTGCTGTCAAATCAGACCAAAGAAGCAGTCGAGGCAGAATGTAGCGATATGGGGTGGGGGCAATTTAAGCCGTTGCTAGCTGATGCAGCCGTTGAAGCCTTGAAGCCAATTCAAGATAAATATAACGACATTATGTCAGATAAGGGCTATCTAGAATCGGTATTGCGCGACGGACGAAAACAGGCGGAGGCGATCGCCAACCAAACCTTAGCTAGAGTAAAAGAGGCACTAGGTTATTCAATGCCGCTATAATCCGACCCTGTGTAGTGAATCATGAAAACTCGTCACAGAGGTGTCAGATCAGCGTTACGATCGTTTGACTCCTTTCCCAACGCTTAGATGTTCGATTCTCAATCTCAACAATCCAATTTGGTGTCTCCGGTGCCGATGAATCGGTTTCGCCGCGCTGCGCGATCGGGTGAATTTTTGATCACAGCCGAGGTGATGCCGCCCAAAGGAGGCGACCCAGCCCACATGGTTAAAATGGCGCAGTTGCTTCAGCATCGAGTTCATGCGGTGAATATCACGGATGGGAGTCGCGCAGTCTTGCGAATGTCGTCACTGGCGGCGTCTGCGATTTTAATTCAGCATGGGGTTGAGCCAATTTGCCAAATTGCCTGCCGCGATCGCAACTGTATCGCC
>DBGGTD010000464.1:0-8753 GCA_051162585.1 Elainellaceae cyanobacterium | reverse complement strand
AAGAGTAGGGTCGGGGTGATTTCGTCAAGGGGAACACTAAGGGATATTCATGTTCTAAGACTTGACTCTCAACAATTCGGAAACGCTTTGCCATTACTCAACCATCGTTCATTGTACTTGGGCATTACTCACTACTCATGAATACTGATCGAGGAATTGCCACTGTGTCCCAGACTGTCGCACCAGACCAGATCACAGCTGATATCGAAACTAGCTTGGATGTTGAACTCCGAAAGGTCTTCAAGGTTTTCAATGGAGACACAGCAGTTCGAGGCGTCGATCTAGATATTCACCAGGGTGAATTTTTTAGTATTTTAGGCCCCTCTGGATGCGGTAAAACAACCACTCTCCGGCTCATTGCAGGATTTGAAGATCCTTCTGCTGGCGAGGTGCTAATTCGAGGGCGATCGATGACTTATGTGCCCCCCTACCGTCGTCCTGTGAATACCGTATTTCAGAGCTATGCCCTCTTTAATCACATGACAGTTTGGGACAACATTGCATTTGGATTACGAATCAAACGGCTCAGCAAGCCCGAAGTCGCTAAACGTGTTCAAGAATCGCTGCAACTGGTTAAGATGGAAAGCTTTGCTCGCCGATATCCGATGCAGTTATCGGGAGGTCAGCAGCAGCGAGTCGCACTGGCTAGAGCCTTGGTCAACCGTCCGACTGTCATTTTACTCGATGAGCCGTTAGGCGCTCTCGACTTAAAGCTTCGCAAAGAAATGCAGGTCGAATTATCCAATTTGCATCATCAGCTTGGCGTCACCTTCGTTATGGTGACCCATGATCAAGAAGAAGCGCTGAGCCTGTCCGATCGCATTGCGGTCATGCAAGATGGCAAGATTGAGCAAGTTGGGACGCCTAGCGACATCTACGACTATCCGAAAACCCCATTTGTCGCTGATTTTATCGGTGATACCAATCTGTTCCAAGGCAGTATTGATCGATCAGACTATTCATCACTCCAAATTTCTACAGACTCAGGATTACGGCTGATCGTGAAACCTCCTGACCACTGGAACGGCTCTGCGGCACATCGGAATGTGGTGGTGAGCATCCGTCCAGAAAAAATTCAGGTGAGTTTTGAGAAACCCAATGAAAGCGGAATCAACTGCTTTGAAGGGCGCCTGACCAACGTCATGTATCTGGGCACTCACGTTCACTATATGATGGAGCTGCCGTCTGGGGATGCGCTCAAAATTTTACAGCCCAATAAATTTTCAAGTTTACCGGAGCTTTATACGTCTGTGTATGCTCATTGGGCAGCGGCTGATTGTTTAGCGTTGACTGTCTGATTAAAGGAATGGTAATTTCCTGGTGAATTCCATGCCATGTCAGGACTGCCTTAAGTCGATTAAAAGTGCAGCCATAAAATGGCCCGTCTGTTCTATTAGTAGGGTTTGGGGAGTAAAAACTAGGAATGAAAAATCATTCTCGACTGTATGCGGGGCGATCGCCACGGATTTTGAAGCCAACTCGACGCCGATTTTTACAAGCGTCAGCAGCGGCACTTTCTGGAGTCATGCTGTCAAACTGCCGACGCAGCGTGACGAACGTTCAGTCATCTCCGACAGATGGGGGATCACCCGCAGCCGCAGGTGATGGAAAAACTCTGCACATTTACACATGGGCAGACTATACGGACGAAGCTCTGACCGATCTATTTACCGAGCGGACGGGCATTGACGTGGTTGTCGATATCTATGACTCGAATGAAACCATGCTCGCTCGGATGCAGGCAGGCGGCGGAGAGGCATACAGCATCATCTATCCGTCTGACTATATGGTTGAGCAAATGATTGAGCTAGACATGCTCACCACTCTTGAGAAAGATCGCTTAGAAGGTCTTGATAATATTCTCGAAAAATGGCAAGACCCAGTCTACGACCCAGGCAATACTCATAGCGTGCCGTATTCCTGGGGAACGACAGGGTTGCTATATAACCGGGCAGAACTGGATCCTGGCCCCGAAGACTGGGATTATCTGTGGGAAAACCAGGAACAGCTTGAAAACCGGATGACCCTGCTCAATGACGTGAGAGAAACGATGGGTGCGGTGCTTCGATCGCTTGGCTATTCGTATAACTCAACCGATCCGGCTGAGCTTGAAGAAGCCTACAACAGATTGGTCGAGCTTAAGCCTGCGGTGGCATCGTTTCAATCATTCGGGTGGGAAGATCAGCTCCTTGGAGGAGACTTACTGTTGGTGATGAGCTACTCTGTCGACGCGATCGCCGCCACCTTAGAAGATGAAAACCTAGAATATATCGTCCCAGCAAGCGGCTCCTCATTGTGGACTGATACGATGGTGGTTCCAACGTCAGCGCCCAACGTCGATGCGGCATATCAATGGATGAACTTTATTCTTGACCCCGAGGTATCGAAGCAGGCGGTGGAGAGTCTCTATTTCGCAACTCCTAACAAAGCAGCCTATGACATGCTCTCCGATGAGCTCAAGGAAAATCCTGACTTGTTCCCTCCGCAAGACATCCTTGACAACTGCGAGGGGATTGCTCCAGTTGGAGATGCAACAGATACCTACGATCGCTACTGGACTCAATTGACGAGTGCATGATTACAGCTCACCCTCAATGAAAAGAGAAGATGGCAGGCACGAGGATCTAACGTAAACACACTCTGCCAAACCTTAGTCCTGCCATGATTGTATTCGAGGCTTAAATAAGCGTTACGAAGCGCTCCTGTTAAGAACTATTCCATTACCTATCCGTAATCGTGCTATGAATCCTCGGTTTAATCTACGTCATCTATCCAGCCGAAAGCCGACTCGACGGCGTTTTCTCCAAGGCTCAGCAGCGGCTCTATCTGCGATCGCCCTTTCAAACTGTAGTCGAAATGTATCGGATGTTCAGTCTGATGCCAGCGCCGAGCCAGATGCAGGCGGATCTTCAACCACGTCGGCGGCGTCCGGACCTCTTCACATCTACACCTGGGCAGACTACACCGATGAGGAACTGACGGCTCAATTTACTGACCAAACCGGCATTGAGGTCATCGTTGACGTTTATGAGTCAAACGAAGCAATGCTTGCTAAGATGCAGGCCGGTGGTGGCGATGCGTATAGCATTTTGTATCCGTCCGACTATATGGTCACACAGATGCTCCAACTCGGTATGCTGACCGAGTTGGAGCACGCCCGCCTCGATGGGCTAGAAAACATGCAGGACAAGTGGCAAGACCCAGGCTACGATCCGGGTAATCAGCACAGTATTCCAACCAGTTGGGGCACAACTGGTTTAATTTACAACTCAGAGGCGCTAAATCCAGGGCCATTAGATTGGGATTATCTGTGGGAAAACCGCGATCGCCTCTCCCGCCGCATGACCCTGCTCGATGATATGCGCGAAATGCTAGGAGCCGTGCTCAAATCACTAGGCTATTCCTACAATTCGACCAACGAAGCGGAGCTCGAAGAGGCTTACGCAAGACTGGCAGAACTCAAACCTCACGTTGCATCGTTCAAGTCATTTGGCTGGGAGGATCAGCTCATGGGAGGAGATGTGCTGCTATCGATGAGTTATTCTGTCGATGCAATCTCAGCAACGCTCAAGAATCCTAAGCTAAGTTACATCATTCCCGAAAGCGGCTCGTCCGTGTGGACAGACACCATGGTGATTCCAACGTCAGCCCCTAACGTAGAGGCTGCCTATGAGTGGATTAATTTTATGCTCACCCCCGAGGTAGCGGCAAAAGCAGTCGATCGGCTAAAGTTTGCAACCCCCCATGCGATCGCCTTTGATATGCTCTCCGATGAACTCAAGAACAACGACGATCTATTTCCCCCCGATGATATCCTCGCTCAATGTGAAGGCATTGCTCCTGTAGGAGATGCAACCCAACTCTACGACCGCTTTTGGACTCAGATTAAGAGCGCCTAATTTTCTTTGAACAATCAGACACTGCCATGGCTGCCTCAACATCTTCAGATTCAGTCAACCTTAAACGTCCCCCAACAGGCTGGGCAGCCAGACTTCGGAAGCTCATTCAGCCGATTGTGTTACTCGTTCCATCGGGGCTGTGGCTGTTGCTTCTGCTGGTCATACCAACGTTGCTGATTACCGAACTCAGCCTGGTCCCCAATTTACGTCCCGAAGACCCGATTGCTAACTATTCGCTCGCCAACTATATCCACATTTTTGAAGGGTTTGGGCTAAGTTTTCAGACTGGTTTCCCCTTTTTTTCTATTGAGGGCGTGTATATTCGCGTCATTCTCAGAACGTTTTACTTTGGCTTTGGGGCAACAGTGCTCTGCTTGTTATTGGGGTTTCCAGTCGCCTATTGGATTGCCATCATGTCTCCCCAGCGCTGGCGAAACTTGTTTTTAGTCGTCTTTGTGTTGCCCTTGTGGACGTCCTCTCTACTCCGAGCCTATGCCTGGATTAGTATTCTCCGCCCGACGGGGGTTCTCAATACGTTGCTAGGATTTGCTCACCTGCCAACGCTCGATTTCTTGCATCGCGATATTGCCGTGTTTATTGGGCTAAGCTATAGCTTCTTGCCCTACATGGTCTTGATTCTATATGCGTCGCTCGAAAAGCTCGATCGCCGCTTACTCGAAGCAGCCGCCGATTTGGGCGCAGCCCCTAGCGAAACATTCTGGAAAATCACCGTCCCTCAAACCATGCCAGGAATCACCGCTGGATGTCTGCTGGTATTTATCACCAGTGCTGGCGACTTTGTAAATCCCGAATTGCTCGGCCCTCCTAGCATGACGATTCCACGCTTGATCTACAACCAGTTTCTAACCGTTCGCAACTGGGGGTTTGGTTCGGCGCTGAGTATGATTCTGATTTTGGGAGTGAGCCTAGCCATTGCGCTGTTGATTAAATATGGCGATCGCAACGCCGAAACTCTGTCATGAGAGAGCCATATCTAACTCTGACTTAAGACATCATAAACCTCGAATCCTGAACCACGTCATGGAAAAATCTTGGCAAAGCTCGTTCTCCTGGTTTAGTAGCCCTATTTTGAAGCCGTTCCGATGGCTCCTAAAATTCATGCGGCACCATTGGCAGTTGGTGTTTTCCATTGTCATGTTCGCGTTTATGTATTTCCCTATTCTTGTTCTAGCTGTTTACAGCTTTAATGAGTCTCGCTATGGAGCCGTTTGGGAAGGGTTTAGCCTGACGTGGTACGACCAGATGATTCACGATGAGCGGCTGTTATCTGCGCTAGGAGATAGCCTGAAAGTAGCGTTTACTGCCGTGGGGATCTCTGCAATCCTGGGAACCATGATGTCAGTTGGGTTAGCTCGCTATCGATTTCCCGGAAAAGGGCTGTACCGAGGCATTTCCTATCTCCCGCTAATTATTCCCGATATTTCGATTGCCGTCGCTACGCTGATTTTCTTAGCCACCCTGGCAATTCCATTGAGCATTTGGACGATTATTGCTGCTCACATGGTGTTTTGTATTGCTTACATTGCGATCGTAGTCTCAGCTCGGCTTGCCGATCTCAATCCATATTTGGAGGAAGCCGCCTTAGATCTGGGCGCAACTCCAGCGCAGGCATTTATTAAAGTCCTGCTGCCCGAACTGATGCCCGGCATCATCTCTGGATGCCTGCTGGCGTTTGTACTCAGCATGGATGATCTGCTCATCTCTAGCTTCACGGCAGGAGGAGGAGCCAATCCGCTACCAATCGAGATTTTTAGCCGGATTCGTACAGGCGTTAAGCCTGATATTAATGCGCTGAGCGTGGTTTTAATTATAGGCTCAGGCATGGTCGCGTTTATTGCAGAATATATCCGCTATCGAAGCGTGCAGAAAAAGGTAAATTGAGACAGATTCAATTGAGACCTTACACCGAAGCTTGCTGGCGTTGATAGAGGGAATAATACAGTCCCCTGTCGTTCAGTAGCGATTGATGAGTGCCTCTCTCCACAACGACCCCTTTGTCCATTGCCAAAATCAAGTCTGCGGTTTTTAATGGTGCGAAGCGATGGGCGATGAGGAATACCGTTCGATTGTGAGACACGTTGCGAAGATTTTCTAAGACTTGTTGTTCAGTTTCTGCATCTAGATTGCTGGTTGCTTCGTCCAAGATCATAATGGGCGCTTGCGAAAGAAATAGTCGTGCTAGGGTAATGCGCTGCCGCTGCCCGCCTGAGAGCGCCACCCCCCTTTCTCCCACGTTGGTTTCATAGCCGTGAGGCAAATCAGAAATAAAATCGTGAGAGACTGCTAGTCGGGCTGCTTCAACCACATCTTCAGCAGAAACATCTGGATTACCTAATGTGATGTTATCTAAAATCGTTCCGTTAAATAGGAAGTCGTCTTGCAGCACGACCGCAATTTGAGGACGAAGAGACGCTAAATCGGCGCTTTTAATATCGAATCCATCAATGGTGATGCGCCCTGATTCAGACGGGTAGAGCCGCTGAATGAGCTTAGAGAGGGTGCTTTTGCCTGATCCGCTGCGGCCAACGATGCCCACAAACATGCCAGGTTCTACGGTGAACGACACGCCTTTGAGAATGGGCTCTTGGTCGCTTTGGTAGCGAAAAAAGATTTTGTCAAAAGCAACCTGCCCTTGGAGCGGCGGCAATACTAAGCCGGTGCCGGGTTCAGCTTCAGGCGGAACGTTGAGAATATCTCCGATGCGATCGACGGCTAGCAACACTTCTTGCAGATTTTGCCAAAGCTGCACCAGCCGGAGGAGAGGCCCCGTGACTCGTGCTGAAAGCATTTGAAAGGCAATCAGCTGCCCGATGGTGAAGTCTTGATTGATGACTAATCTGGCGCCAATCCACAACAGCAATAGGCTCGAAAAGCTGGTTAAAAAATCTCCAATGTGGTTACTGATATTTGCTGTCGTATTGGCTCGAAAGCCCGTGCGAACAAATCTCGCATAAAGCCCTTCCCAGCGATCGCGCGCGGCTTTTTCGGCAGCATGAGCTTTAACCGTATGAATTCCGGTAACCGTCTCAACTAAATACGATTGACTATCTGCGCTTCGATTAAAGGTTTCGTTGAGCCACACGCGCAAAACGGGCGTTGCCGTCAACGTTAGCACCGCAAATAGAGGTAAGACTGCCAATGCAACGCCTGTAAGCTTGACGCTGTAATAAAACATCACCAGCAGGTAAATCACTGCAAAGATGCTGTCTAAAATGACGGTGAGTGCCGTACTGGTCAGAAACTGACGAATTTCTTCTAGCTCTTGCACGCGGGCGACTGTATCACCCACCCGCCGCGATTCAAAGTAAGACAGGGGCAAGCGCAGCAGATGACGAAACAGTTGGGCAGACAAACTCAGGTCGAGGCGATTGGTTGTGTGGGTGAAAATAAACATCCGCAGCGTGCCCAATAATCCCTCAAAGATGGCAACGCTCAGTAGGGCGATCGCCATCACGTCGAGGGTGGGAATGCTACCCTGTACCATCACCTTGTCAATAATTACCTGGGTAATGATGGGCGTTGTCAATCCTAAAAGCTGAAGCGTAAACGATGCTAATAGAACTTCGCCAAGCAAGCGTTTGTAGCGCCAAACCGCAGGTAAAAACCAGCCTAAATTAAAGGTGTCTTGCGTCTGAACCGGCTCAACTTGCCACAGTTCACCATCCCATGACTCCTCAACCATGCGTCGAGGAATACTCTCACAAGTCTGAGACGGATTCATAGGGTCGCCAATCACGAGGCGATCGCCCCGGATATCATAAAGCGCAACCCATCGCTCATCTTGCCAACGAAGTAAGGCTGGTAGATTCGTCTGGCGCAAATCTGCCCACGTGCTAATTAGCAGTCGCCGCAGATGCAGCCCTGCCTTCTCCGCTCCATCGACCACATATTTTGGGGTTTGCCCCCGAAGCTGTCGCTTCATCCAGTCAAACTGGACAGGCGCATCAAAATACTGACTTGCCATGGTTAGGCATGCCGCAGCCGTATTGATACCCGCCACAAAGGGGTATCCTGCCACAGGCTGAGGCGTGTCAGAAACGTCAGGCTGATAGCGCGATCGCAGCCCCGCCCAAAACTGGCGGAGGGCTTGAGATGCCTCTGCCAAACCGTTGCGATCGCTCGTCAACATCTCAAACCACAATGATGATTCCCATCTTAGAATCACCACATCTTTACTGGCAGCTCTCGCTTTCCATTCTCCGGAAAGCTCAGGCAAATCACCGAACCAGTCGCCTGCCTTCAGCAAAATTGGCTTTTCCTCGTCCGAGATCAACCGAACCTTTCCAGAGACGATGCAGTATTGGTATCCAGGTGATTCACTTGACCCAATGATATCCCCTAACCGATAGACGCATTCTTGAGCATTTGCCTGAATCGTTTCCTGCTGTTTTGAGTTCAACCAGCTGAGGGGCGCATGATTCCAATCTAAGCTCGCAAGTTGGTTTTGCAATGTCATTCACCCACCTGCAGCTTGATTGGTAAGTTCTGCATTCTCTCAGCTAGCCATTGTTCAAACAACTCGTCTTGGAGCGACTGTCTTAGTTGAGGATTGTCTAGCGATGCGGGTAGCATTTCTTCGATCCGAAATAAGCCCCACCGTTCTTCCATGCCAATTGGCCCGACAATTTCTCCCGGTTGCGCCTCATCAATCGCAACTCTTAGCAAATCGGGCATCGAGCCTCGACTCACGGGCCCCACCATGCCGTTTACAATCCGGTCATCCGTTAACGAATAATCTCGTGCGAGCTGCTCGAAACTGCTGCTCTCTTCTTCAATTTGACTTTTCAATTCATCGGCAAGCTCTTTATCTGCGATGATGATACGAGAAATGAC
>DBGGTD010000463.1:0-9286 GCA_051162585.1 Elainellaceae cyanobacterium | reverse complement strand
CATCGAGCTGATCATCGAGGATACCGCAAATGATCCAGCCCAGTGCACCAGCGCAGCCACCAAAGTTGTGACCCGCGATCAGGTTGAAGCCATCATCGGCGCGTGGGGAAGTTCCTGTACTTTGGCTGTCGTTCCGATCATTCAGCAGTATGAAGTGCCGTTGTTGGTCGAAACCTCTAGTTCTTTCAAAATTACCGATCCGAATGAGTCTGGTAATGACTGGACGTTTCGCCTAGCTCCCCCTACGCCTCTAGAAGCATGGGCCGTTCGGGATGACTTAGTGAAAACTCTGGGTTTCAATAACGTCTTT
The DNA here is from genome assembly GCA_051162585.1 of Elainellaceae cyanobacterium. Taxonomy (GTDB): domain Bacteria; phylum Cyanobacteriota; class Cyanobacteriia; order CAZCXK01; family CAZCXK01; genus DBGGTD01. The sequence goes on along the minus strand of DBGGTD010000463.1, from coordinate 8,976 downwards.
TTCTTAGCGGTTAATAATGATTGGGGGCGCGGAGCCATTGCTAGCTATAGTCCCCATATCACCGAGAATGGAGGCGAAATCGTTGGCGAAGAATATTTTGAGCAATCTGAGGTAGACTTTAAGCCATTGCTGAGCAAAGTCAAGGCAGCAGGAGCTGATTCTGCCATTGTTACCACGAGCAATAGCCAAATTGCGCTAATCCTAGAGCAAGCCAAGACCCTCGGCATTGACCTAAAGATATTAGCAACAGGGGGAAGCTGGCCCGAAAAAGTTGTGGAATTGGCTGGGCTAGAGTCAAGTAGCGGCAGCTATCACACCGTATTTTTCCCAGGAGCCTATGACGCGTCGTTGTCTAAAGCCCCAGAACAAGCTGCCGCGTTTACCGAGAAATGGGAAGAGCAAGGATACAAGTTTTCGGAACTGGGGGAAGCCGGACGGGGCTATGATGCTGTTTACACGATGGAGGAAGCGCTCGATTCTCTAGATGGCGATATCAGTGCTGAAACGATTCGCGATGCGTTGAAGTCAGTGAAATATCAAGGAATCATGTACGGCGATATTTCATTTGGAGATTGGCAAGGCTTAGTCAACCAAAACGTGCCGCCTGTTTTCATTGGAATGGTTAAGGAAGATGGTTCGGTAGACTTTGTGGTGCAAAGCGAGTAGCCATATAGCAACCCCAGATGGGTTATAAGCGGTGGGGCGGGCGCCCGCCCCACCGCTTACACACAATTCACAAGCGATTTAGGATCGCTATAGTACTAGGAATGATAGAAAACTGGACTCCTCTGTAGGATGATGTATATGTCTACACCAGATCTATCATTCCCGCATTGCTTACGTATCAGACGTATTCGTTTAGAATAACCCTACTTTACATGGAAGAACTAGGACAAGTCATAGTCAACGGCATTATCTTGGCTGGCACCTATGCGCTGATGGGAGTCGGCATGACGTTGATTTTCGGGCTGATGGATTTGGTCAATTTTGCTCATGGCGAGTTTTACATGCTAGGGGCTTACTTCGTATTTACAACCACTGCGTTATTAGGGCTACCATTTTGGCTAGGGTTTCCCTTAGGAATCGTAGCAGTTATGGGTTTCGCCTATGGCGTTGATATTATTTTGTTTCGTCCTCTGCGAAATCGAGACATTTTGATTCGCATGGTGACGACGATTGGGCTGATGCTGGTCTTGCAAAATGCTGCCCTATTGATTTGGGGACCCGTTGAGAAGCGTCTTCCAATCCCCATTAGTACTGATTCATGGTCGATCGCTGGAATCTACGTTGCCCCCATTCACCTGCTCGCGACAGCTCTTGCGATCGCCCTGATTTTGGGGCTACATCTGTACTTTAAGAAGACGAAAGAAGGTATTGCTTTGAGAGCCTGCTTTCAAGATCAAGAAACGGCACAGCTTATGGGGGTGAACGTCGATCGCGCCTATGGTCTAACATTTGCGATTGGTGCGGGTCTAGCTGCTGCTGGGGGAGCGATTCTCTCGATGGTGTTTTTTATGACGCCTTCTATGGGAGACTTGGCAACCCCAAAAGCATTCACAATTGTGATTTTAGGTGGCGTTGGTAGTCTCCCCGGAGCGATTGCAGGTGCCATTGTAGTAGGGCTAAGCGAGAGTTTAGCTGCCACCTATATTGCGGTGGGATATAAAGATGCGATCGCCTTTGTGTTGCTGTTGGCGCTTCTGTTTTTCCGACCCCAAGGATTGTTCGGACGAGCCGAAGCGGTTGAGTCTTGAATAGTTGAACAGTCTTACTGACAAATTCACGAGTCTAATTCATATATTTCGGGTATCTAATGCGTCTAGCAATCCCCCCCGTAACCAGTCATTTTATCCAGCATCTTCCTTGGCAAGTGGTGCTAGTGTTGCTTGCCATCTTCCTGCCGCCCTTAGTAGTGACATCGCCCTATGTCATGCACTTACTGGTATTGTCTGCGATTTACACACTCTTAGCCTCTAGCCTAAATTTGGTCATGGGGTACTCTGGGCTGCTATCGTTGGGGCATCATGCTTTTTTCGGCATTGGGGCATATACCTCAGTGCTCTTGTCGTTAGAATTATCAGTACCCCTGTGGCTTTCTATTCCGCTTGGTGGTGTTGCAGCGGCGATCGCAGGATGGTTGCTGAGCACCCTATTACTGAGACTCCGAAGCGCTTACTTCGTGATCTCAACGATTGCCTTTGCTGAAATTATGCGCTTGATTGCTACGAACTGGGAGTCGCTCACCCAAGGCCCGATGGGCATAACAGGTGTGCCCATACTCACGCAAAACGTACCACTCCTTTCAGGTTGGAACTGGTCACTCGCTCAGCAGTCTTATCTGGTTGTAGCGATGATTTGCGCTGTTGCTGTTCTGTTTATCTCTCGTCTAGTTTACTCTGACGTGGGGCGATCCTTGATGGGAATGAGAGAGGCTGAAAACCTGGCAGAATCGCTAGGAATCAACACTCGCATCTATGCTCTGATTTCGGTCGTCGTCGGCACCTTCTTTGCCGGTATTGCCGGAGGGCTGTACGGTCACTACACCCAGTTTCTTAGCCCCGATGTCTTCTACTTTATTCTGATGGTTTCCATCATTATCATGGTGCTAGGTGGAGGCATGGGAACCGTGTTAGGCCCTGTTCTTGGAGGGCTATTATTTACTCTACTCCCAGAAGTACTCCGTAGCTCCGACCAATATCGAATGCTGATTTATGGCGTAATTATCATTTTGTTTGCTCGGTTTGCTCCGATGGGGCTTTGGGCAAATTTGCGACATCAAATCGCGCGTCTTTCACCATAAATCAACCCAATCTAAACTCTGGGCTGTCTACCAAAACTGAACACCGAAGCGCTCATTGAGGTTATTCAAAAAGCGATCGCACTCCTGATAGGTCGGCCACCGCCGCTCGTAATTCCGGAAGGTATTAGTATGTCCTTGTTGTAGATAGAGATGAAGATATTCATGCCAAATCAAATAGCGAATCACATCACCGCTGACATCTGGGCTATCCAAGAGCCGGTTGATTCGGATAGAGCCGTATCCATTAGACTGACCTGATTCCCAACGTGCGTGTCCATACCATCCCTTCACGAGTCGTGTTGTCCACGATATAGTACTTCGGTGAAGTAATGATGCATTTAGCCCCAGCAATACCGGAATTTGCTCGATCACCTCAGCCATTAGCCGTTCTAGATTATGATAAGGGCCGGGTTGCAGCATTTCGTCAGGTCTAGGGGCAAAGATAGGAATAGCACGATGGAATCGAGTCACCTCCTCAGGATGCTGACGCTCATAGAGGGCATCATCGATCGCAGCTCGAAAATCACGCAAGCCTGGATAAATAGCCTTAGCAAGATCGGTGTAGCAATCATTGATGAGACGAGTCTGTGCTTTAGCGCCTAAATCCTCCATCAAAATGTGATCGGCAATTCGATAGGGATCACACCTCTCACGTTCTTGCAATCGATTATATTCAGGGCGATCGCCCCCTGCTAATAGATGTTCAATTACTTTTTGGACTTCGTATTGGGAAGGCAGTGGGTGATCACAATCGCAAAAAAATTCGTCAAAGGTAGCATCTATTTGGATGCAGTCAAGGTCTGCTTTAGGAAGCGCCCACAACTGGTTGAGAAGTGCATCCCATGATGGGTGCTGATGTTCATACACGGCGATGACCTGATAGATGTCTTCGTCTTCATGTTCGCGGGAAAGTATATACCACCCCTGTGGAACGGCTTCAAATACATCTACGTCATATCGCCCGTTATCTAAAATCTGGGCTGCTGTCGTATGGATCAAGTCCCACGGTAAGACCTCTAAAAGGTCAGGTAGCTCTATATTATTAGCATTTCCAGAAGTGTCAGCAGCGTCAGGAGTGTCAGAAGTGTCAGGCTCAATACTTTTCTTAGACTCTAGTGGTACGATATCTGGAACCAGCGTCAGGGGGCTTTGCCATTCACGAAAGCGTTCCCAGTGATCTTCAAACGAGACAACGTAGGCGTCCTTTGTGCCGCCTGCTTTTTCACCCCGTAAGGCTCGTCCAACCATCTGTCGCATCAAGATTTCACTGATAGTAGGTCGTGTTAAAAACACCGTTTGAATCGTGGGAATATCAATTCCTTCCGTCAAGATTTGTACATTGACCAGTACATCAATGGAGCTGTCGTGGTCTTTGCTCCGAAATCGACGAATCACGTCCTGATTGTTAATCCGATTCTCGTCCAAACGGTCGCTGGCAATATATTCAGCTTTTACGCCTGCATCTTTTAAGCGTTCAGTTAAGAGGTCTGCGTGTAGGACATTGATTGCAAAAATCAGCGTCTTGCCATACTTTTGCGTATTCTCAAGATAGTGGCTGACAATCAAGTGGTTTCGTTCTTGAATGTTAGCAATTCGTTCAAGCCAGTCTTCACTCAACTCGTTGAACCGAGCCAGATGCTTTTCGTCATCTAACGATATTCCAGCTTCCACATGGGTATGGGTCGAAACATGAACGGGTAAAGGACGAGAAAGAAACTGTCGCTCAATCAGAGTTTTGATTGGTATTTCATACAGAATGCGGTGCCCAAACATGGCGGCGAGGGTGCCGCGCTCTCGTTCTGAGGTGCGAGTCGGCGTTGCCGTTAATCCGAGAATGCGGCGATCGCCTGTACTCAAGCAACTAATCAGACTCATATAGCTTTTAGTAGACGAGTGATGCGCCTCATCAATCACCAAGAACGTCGCTGGATCAGCCAAAATCCCGCTAATTAGGTCGGGGCGACGGGACAAACTGCTAACCGAAGCAATAAGGATATGATCAGCCGGATCGATCTGAGCCGAGGAGCAATGGATTCCAGACACAATACGAACGCGCAGTTTTTCTATCCGGGTTGCTAGACCTGCTAGAGCGTGAAATTCTCGTGCAGCTTGCTCTAGTAGTTCATGACGGTGTGCCAGCCAAACGACGCGATCGCCCCGGTTAATAATATTCTGAAACAACCATCGAACCGTCGTGAACGTTTTTCCAGCCCCGGTTGGCATCACCAGCAGCCCTTGGAAAACATGGGTCACTTCAGACTCTGCTAAGTGGGCAGATAACTTATTCCAGGCTTCGACCTGGTAATCATGGGGTTGGCGACTGTCAATGGCTTGGTTTGTAGGTTCAAGTATGGCAAATTGAGAAACCCGACTAGTGGAGACTGACACCCCATGGTCGTCGGGCTGACGATCCGGGTCGCCATAGCGGAGCACTGCGTCCAAGAGGCAAAGCCGGAGTGTTTTTGAGTTACGGCACTTGCGAATGTAGGTGACATAATCCTGCTGGGTTTTGGGACTACCCATCGGGCCGATGCCTGCATCTAGTAGCTGCTCGACAATGTGGGGAGTACCAGGATAGTTCGGTAGCCAGCTTTGCTCCAATGTTGCCTTCATGCGCTGAATGAAAGATTCATCTGGGCAGCTACAGGTCGTAGTTAGCCACGTGCGTGGATCGGAGCCGAAGAGAGATGAATAGCCATCGGTGATTGCGATCGCAGTCACGACGCGATCATCAAATGCATCCCAGGAGAATCGATATTTTTTAGCCATTGATGGTACCTGCCAAGTGCCATCTTTAGGATTCCCATATGTGTCAGAGACAAACTTAAAATGTGCCCATTTTGTCGGGTTATAGTAGTTATGCGATCTGGCAATCTGCCCATTAGGTAACTAGTCTGGCAGCGATCGCACGAAACTGAGCGGATAGGCATCATTTGCAAACGCTTGAATATAAGAGGCTTGTAAGTAAGAACGATAGCGATCGTCTTGGGCAATATATGCCTTAAAAAATATCAAACTCAGCACATTATGGTAGGTCTGAGTAATGGGTTTGATCTCGTCCCAGACGAGATTTTGATTGGTGAGCCGATTGATTACATCAAGGGTGAGTCGCGCATGGGGTAAGCCACTGGCGACTGCTAAATAGCGATCTGACCCGGTCAGCCAATCAAATGCGGGGAGTTGCTCAATAACCAACGGGGTGAGAATGTCTTGATTGGTTGCTTCCCACATAATCGGCGTTTCGACCTGCGCCATGCCATCTGGACCAAATAGACTCTTGCCGAACGGCACAAAGACATAGATTGACTGAATGCGCTCGTCGCGGAGTGGCGTGGATATGCGCGATGCGGCCAAGGCTCGGCATTGATAAAGCAAGGAAATATTGATAACCGCAGGCTGGGTTTCGCAGTCGCGTTCTAAATGATTCAAATCGATCTCTGCCCCGGCTAATGATAGAGCTGTCGTTCCACCAAAGGAATAGCCAAATAGCCCAACCCGTTGCAGATCAAGGGGTGCATTACGGTCATTAGTGTTTCGTTTCTCTAATTCATCCAGTAAGAATGAAATATCGAGCGGTCGATCAATGAACTCATTAGCTTCAAAATTTTCGCGCTGAAGCCCGTTGTAGAAGTCTAGGAGGCGTTGGCGATCGCTGCCGGGATGGTCAGGAATTGCTACCGCAAACCCATAAGACGCTAAATAATTAGCGAGTTCATCGAAGCGATCGCGCCGGGCACCTAGTCCGTTTGAAATCACGATGAGGGGAATAGAGCCTGATTCTGGACGAGAACCATTAGGACGATACAGATCTGTCACGAGGGTGCGATCGCGCGTGGCATCGTAGAGGGTGAGAGTTTGCACCGATGCATCAAAGCTTCCCGGTTGGCGCACGTCAGCCAGTGGGTTGGTAGAGATTTCGGGTTCACGAGAGGCGATCGCCTCGGTGTGCTGCTCTAGTTTGGCAATCCATGTGTCGGTTTCATCAACTAGCGTTGAAAATAGCTCAACCTGACGCAGCGCCTGACGAATATCAATCTGAATGTCAGTCGGATATTGGCGCAGAAAATTGAGGATGCTCAGCCCGTCTGGGTCGGATGCGGCTAAGACAAGCGCAGCTCGCAGCCCATACAATCCGTTTTGCCCGGCTGGTGTGCTGACGAGTTCACCAATTTCCTGTAAAAGCTGCTCGCCAGATGCCGTATACGAAAAGCGGCTCACCATCACCGGGTCAACTTCATAGCGAGCTTGCAATACCTCTCGAATTTGCGCCTGCTGCTCAGGACTCAAGCGAGACAGAAATTGCCCCACACTGCCCTCCAGCGTTCCGTCTTGAGCAAACGCGTCTAGGTCAGACACCGCGAGCGATCGCCCCCAAATACCGTAGGTAAGGGTGATGCGTTCTGCGGCGTGGGTTGGCAGCAGGATAAACGCGGATGACATGATGCCAAGCGCTAATGAATAAAGCGGACGGATGCCCATTCATATCTCCGGTGATGGTCAACCGATACTCTAGCAAATTGGGCTTGTGACGGATCTAAATAATAGAATCCAAATGATCAATGAGCCGATCGACTTCTTCAAGCGTGTTGTAGTGCACCATGCTGACGCGAACCACGCCATTCTGACTTGCTAACCCCAAATCTTCAATCAGACGCTTGGCATAGAAATCGCCATAGCGGATGCCGATGTGATGCGGATCAATCTGGGGCGGAATAGTAGCGCTGTCTACTCTGTCGATCATGAAAGAAATCGTGGGCACTCGCTGAGCTTGGTCGGGGTTAGGATTGCCAATGATACGCACGCTGGGCTTTTGATTGAGGAAGTTGAGCAGGCGATCGCTCAGCCTTTCTTCATGGGCACTGATCAAATCAAAGGTTTGCACCATCTGCCCGCGTAGAGTTGACGCCGTGCGATCGCCATAGTGAATCTGTGCCATCTCACTCAGATAGTCGCACAACCCCAACAGGCCATAGCTCAGCTCATAGTTGACGTTACCCGGTTGAAATTTGTAGGGCGTATTGGCGTCGTCAATGAAGTAATGATTGATGCCCGGCATGGCGAGTAGATGCTCCCGCTTGCCATACATCACGGCATGATGGGGGCCATACACCTTGTAAAAACTAAACACATAGAAATCAACATCCAACTCTCGCACGTCAACGAGTCGATGGGGCGCATAGGCGACTGCATCCACGCAAATCATGGCACCGTGGTCATGCACGACGCGAGCAATCTCTTTGATGGGGTTGATGGTGCCCAAAATATTAGAGGCGTGGGTCAGCGCCACCAAGCGAGTGCGGGGTGTGAGCAGATCTACTAAATCATTGATGTCTAATGTCAATGTAGTTGGATTTATTCGCCATGTTTTGACGACAATGCCTTGCTGCTGTAAGTCAACCCACGCGCCGATATTGGCTTCATGGTCGCAGTTCGTCACAATGACTTCATCACCGTGGCTAAAGGTTTGAGAGAGACACAGTGAAAGAATTCGCAGCAGTAGAGTCGTTGACGACCCCATGATTACCTCACTCACATCCGCCGCATTGATCAGCGTGGCAACGCCCTGAGTCGCCTTGGCGAGCCGTGCTCCAGCCAGCTGTGAAACACCATACGATGCTCCAAGCTGTACGTCAGAGGTCAGCAAAAATTCACTAATGCGATCGACTACGGTTCTTAACGTTTGTGACCCTCCGGCGTTGTCAAAGTAAACCCAATCTCCTGACAAGGCAGGAAACTGTTGGCGAACTGCGGCAAGCTGAAGGGTTGTAAGGGGAGTCGTCGTCATTGCAAATATCCTTAATGGTGGAAGACAGATCGCAGAAATGCTTGAGTACGCGGATGTTGTGCCTGCTCAAAGAACAACAGAGTTGGCACACTATAGTCCTACGGACTCAGGTTTGGGTGGTGAGCCCCCGCGCCGCGGGGGCTCACCACACGTTTATAGTCTGACGGATTGTCTGACAGATTTAATGCAAATGTAATATTTGGCAGATCCCCGGCTTCTAGTGTGAGTCTCTAGGATTGGAGTGCCTCGATTAAGAAGCCGGGGATCTAAACTGCCGTTTTAGTGATCAATCCCCATCATGCGTTTGGTGAGAATCCGCATGACCTCATTCGGATTCACCGTGGGCAATGGCTTTGACCAGTCATTGGGTTCGGCATAGCCGAGTTGAAAC
>DBGGTD010000462.1:0-4046 GCA_051162585.1 Elainellaceae cyanobacterium | reverse complement strand
TGACAGACCATCGGCTTCCATGTCATAAAACCAGACATGATCCGTTCCCCCAGCTCCCGTCTTGGTAAAGAGCAGAATGGCGGTAGACACCCCTGCATAGGGCTTAAACACCCCAGAGGGCATCGCAATCACCCCATCCAGCTTGTGGTTTTCCACCAGTTCCTTTCTTAGCGCCTTGTGTGCCTTCGATGAGCCAAACAGCACGCCATCCGGCACAATCACTGCGCCGCGTCCCCCCTTCTTCAGCAACCGCAAAAACAGCGCCCCAAACAGCAGCTCCGTTTTTGTGGTGGAGACGATCTTGGTCAGGTCTTTGGCAATGGTGGACTTCTCCACCGACCCCTTAAATGGTGGATTCGCCAGCACCATCGTGAAGGCTTCTTCCACCCCAGCATGATCTTCTGAGAGGGAATCCCGCGCCTCAATCTTGGGCTGCTCAATGCCATGCAGCATCATGTTCATACTGCCAATCCGCAGCATCGTGGCATCGAAGTCAAACCCGTGAAACATCTTATTGTTGAAGTGCTCTCGATTCTCCTGTGCATTCAGGATTTTGTTGCCGTTGCTATCCTTCAGACTTCTTAGATATTCAGCCACCGCTACCAAAAAGCCCCCAGTACCGCAGGCCGGGTCACAGACAATTTCCTGTGGTCCCGGTGCCATCAGCTCCACCATCATCTTGATAATGTGGCGCGGCGTGCGAAACTGGCCGTTTTGTCCGGCAGTACTCAGCTTTGACAGCATGTACTCATACAGATCGCCCATCAAATCCACATAGGACTGATCCTGCGAGCTGGCTACTTGCTTCTCCAGCAGGGTAAGAATCTTGTCAATTTGCTCAACCACAGAAGCCAACAGCGCCGGACTCGCAATCAGAAACACCGCATCCTTCATGTGAGCCGCATAGGTGCTGCCCTCCGCCGTGCCGCCCATCGTCTTGATGAATGGAAACGCCTCATCACGGACAATTCGCAACTTCTCTTCAGGGTCATCCAGGTTCTTGAAGTTCGACCAGCGGGAAAGTTGCCGATTCGTTGGAAAAATTGGATCTTTGACCGCTCGCCCCAGGCGCTTGGCACTTTTTTCCTTAGCGAGCTGCAAGTCATCCAGCCGCTTAATAAACAGCAGATAGGAGATCTGCTCAATCACCGAAATGGGGTTACTGATGCCATTGCTCCAAAACGTTTCCCAAAGTTTGTCAACCTTCGACTTCAACTCACCTGTGATCACTCGTTGCACTCCTTACCAATGTGCGCCATGCGCTCTATTGCGTCGTCTCAACAAAATATTTCTCTAGTAAATCAGAGCCGCGATCGCCCATCTGCTCCAGCATTTGCCGAATGCATTTTGCTGCAAGTGATGTCGGCTGTTGGTGTTGGTTCTCCCAGCGATTGATTGAGGTAAAGGAAACCCCCAGCTTTTCAGCAAACTCTTGCTGGGTTAGTCCCAACCGACCTCGCAACTCTCGGATCAGCAAACTTGCATTGGGCTGTTCAAGAATGGACATAACTCATCGCTCAATACAGAAATACATGGCAGACGCTATAACCTTGTATCTAACAATGCCCAACATTGAGATCAGAATCCCTGTTCTATTACAAATTCTTGATATATCTAAAATCTTTCCAAAGCTCACCACGTTAGGCAATTTATTTGCTATCTCATTCTTCAGTCACCATGAACCCATTCAGGTTCAATCGAAACGGCACCTGACAGACCTCACCAATCTGATTGAGTGACCTAATTTCATCCGCAGTCGGTTCAGCAATGGAGGCGATCGCATTCCAGGTGTTCGCAACATCACCCAAAATCGCAGGATTATTTCCTATCTCTCCCAGCATCCAAACCAGCGCAGCATTAAGCGTTTGCGTTGTGCTGTCCCTGCCGACAATTCTCAAGTAGGCCGAATGCATTAGCATCTGTGCCCTGAACTGCTGCCAGTTTGGAGCATTAATGGGAGAAGATTCAGGGGGAGTTGTGGCTACATCGTGTTGATCTAGAACCGTTAAGTATGACTCAATCCGCTCGATGTATAGGGGGCGATCGCCAAACTCATCAGGAGCGGGAACCTGGTCAGGATTCAGCAAGAAATGCAGATCAGGTGTCCACCGTTCATGCGTTCCTATAGGTGGCAATTGCGCTTGAGGTTCTAGCGCTTGGAATTGCTCACGCAATAGAGAAACAGATTTCTCTCCGTCAGCCATCAAAATCCATTCATCCGTCACTTGAAAATAGGAAATCATACGCCTAACGCCCAAAGCTCGACATATGCCTTGCTGGGAGGGCAATTGTTGTGAGGTTGCCCCCCTCCCGTTTGTCCAGTCGTATAGACACCAACTTCCTTAAATAAATTGGATTGCACAATCCACTGGATCTGTCCCCCTCCCTCATAGGTTCTGGCAGATTCCCCCTTCCCCTGCGGATTGCGGAGATGGTCATGGATGGGAATCTGAGGAATGGTGAGTATTTCCTGCTCACTTCCCCATCGGCTCAACAAATTTCGTTGAGTTAATCCGGTGCCTTTCCCCCCTGCTACCGTCACTTCAGCGTTAGACCACAAGGCAAGGTAGAGCAATCTAAAGTCATCATCCTTTAACAATGCAGAGCTTAGGGACTGCCCAAATGATGATCCATCCGGGCAATACCATTTAAAGTTCTGTGGGTCTATCCAGGGGTTAGCAGATACCGCATAAGGCAAATGTAGCACCGTTCCCACTAAGGGAAGATTGATGTTGTCTACAACATCATTTCTAGGATTGATGGTTGGCATAGGTCAACTCAACTCAGGGAGATCGGGGGGTTCAATGTAATGACTTCCTCTGAGACGTTCAGCGAGACGATCGAACTCGTACAAAGCTGATGTAACTCTTCAAGTTTGTCTTTAGCTCCGCTAGCAGTAGCCCCATAGACAGCCATCTGCCGTCCATTTTCTAGATTTGCAGTGGCTCTAAACTTGCCCCAAACGTAAAACTTTGCCGCCCGCTTGATTTCCTGCCAGCTTAAGCCGATTTTGTAGTCTGGTATCGAGTAGGTCGCCTCGCGGCATCGTGCCCCATCCTCTCTCCTCCAAGGAGGTTGCTCTTTGTCCCTAAATACAATCACTAGCTTTCTGCGTTGAATTTGGGCTCGATACCAATCAGGGGCGGGTTGACCCACAATCTCCCCTACATCCCGGTTATAGAGTAGCTGGTGATTGGCTAAGGTTTGGGTCACGGTTGGAATCACCGCATTTTGCCGTCCCTCAACATAGAACTTTTCTTGCCTAGCAGAGCGATCGGGAATGATGAGCACGCGCCTGTTTGGGCCTAAAATCGTCGGTTGAGTTCGTTTGGATGCTTGCCAAAACTCGTCTATCGTCCCTGCAATGATGTATCCCGACTCAATAAACGACTCAAAAAACTCCTCAGTAGCTTCCTCGACAAAGATTCTAAGGAATTCATTCGGAATTCAAGACAACCTCCGCGCCCTCGAACAAAATGCAGTGTTGCTCTATCCCCTGATTCTCGACGATCGCATTGAACTTGTGCTCGTAACGCCTAACAGCCCGCCTGCCCGCTATCCCATCAACGTCAGCCGCAGTGACCTCAATGCCGCCATTGTCGAGTTTCGACAGGCACTAGAAACACCCACGAGCAATCCAGAAGCGATCGCCCAGCAACTTTACACTTGGCTGATTCAACCCCTCGCATCAGACCTAGACGCCATCAACGCCGAAACTATCATTTATGCCCCTGATGGCGTACTGCGCTATGTACTAGATGAAGACTTTAGTCCCACCGCAACCGTGCCCATCATGGATGACCACACCATCGTCCACCTAGCAACCCATGCCGAATTTGTGCAGGGCACTCCTGCCGATTCATTCATCGTGTTTGGTAATGGCGATCGCGTCACCCTCGAAGAAATTAAGCAGTGGCGAGGCCGCTTTCGGCAGGTTGATTTGATTGTATTAAGTTTTTTACTCAAAATGCCGAGAAAAATTCTTGAAACGTCGAGAAATTTTCTCGGAGCATCCAGGCGATTTTCTCAAAACGTCGAGTCATTTT
>DBGGTD010000461.1:0-5796 GCA_051162585.1 Elainellaceae cyanobacterium | reverse complement strand
GGCATAGAGGTCTTCTAGCATAGAGCAATTCGTTAGATATAGGGTGGCTTCTCTTAGATTCTCACAACCCATCTAGGATTGCTATAGTGCTTCAATTTTGGTTGCTAATGAAAGTAGGTGAACGCTCTACGTGCAAAGCACTTTCGTTAGAAGTAACCGCCCTCATAGCAGCATTCGTATATCGGTTGAAGTTGGATTTGAAAAATTGCTGTTTATATAGCCGTACGCTCTCGCGTTAGGACGTTGAATGTGTGTAGAGCCCCGCGGCGCGGAGGCTCTACACACAAACCTGAGCCCGTAGGGTCATACATCTGACTGAGGGTATTGTGAGCATTTCGCTTACATCTGGTCATTTAGAATGCAACTAATTCAAGAAGTTCAGGATTCAATGCGAAGAACTCTTGGCAAATTGCATCGGCTTCGCTCTTGCTGTGTACCGCATACTGCGCCTTCGCGCCTCCCCCTAACGGAATGATAAGAACAAGCTTTTTAACCTTACCCAGATGGGTTCTAATTGATTTTTGCGTTAAAGACACCATAAAGCCTCTCCATTGCTAGTGATTAGCGGGTGAGATGCTTTCCCTGTAGAAGTTTTGTATCGCCTTAAGTACTTTTTGTCTCGTGATATTCGATCGACGTAATATCTATGTCGAATGTGTGGATATTGCTGATAGTAGCATCGATCAAGCGTTACTTTTGTTACGTTCCATTATGAAAGGAAATAACGAAATGTAACTCTTTCATCGGGTGGAACTGACTGTGATAGTTTCATTTCCCCCTTTAGATAGACCTTAATACAGATTGCTTCTAGTAGGCTGAATGCACCGCGAAGCAACAGACTCATTATGAACTGAGAACAAGGAGTCTCTCATGCAACCCGTAGGCCCACTCATTCATGAGCATCGATTAATCGAACGAATGATTGAAATATTACGTCACGAGCTTCAAGCCATGAAAGAAAGCCAAGCTGCTAATCCTTGGTTGATTGATGCAGGAGTTGATTTTTTTAGAACGTATGCAGATGCGACCCATCATGGAAAAGAAGAAGACGTTCTCTTTCGAGAGTTGCGCCGGAAAGACCTGGCTGAAGACCATCAAGCGATGTTAGATGAACTTATCAAGGAACATGAACATGCACGGGCGATGGTTACAGGGTTATTAGACCGAAAGCAAGCCTATGTTGACGGTGACGAATCTGCACTGAGCGGAATCATCGAACATCTAGAGGCCCTGATTGAGTTTTATCCAGCTCATATTGATAAAGAAGACAATCATTTCTTTATGTCCTGTGTACAGTACGTGAATGATGATGAAACGGATGCCATGCTGAAGGAATTTTCCGATGTGGATCAGCAGATGATTCACGATAAGTATCGGCAACTCGTAGAACAGTTGGAGCCGTAGTTGGAGCTGTATTAAGCAGGGCGATCGCCCAAAATCGCCCAGAATCGCACAGAATTGAAATACCTAGTGGGATAGATGCCTAAGCGTGTGGAGATACATAAAGATAGGCATGTCGATAGCACACCTGCTCGCACGTCATTCGAAGTTATGAACTATCCTACATTTGATATTACAGAAATCTGGGAAGAGCTTGCTTGGGAGCAAGATACAAAAATTATCTATCTAATCTTGGACGGCTTAGGTGGGTTGCGGAATTCGGAGCATGGAGGCACAGAGCTTGAAGTTGCCAAAACGCCAAATCTGGATCAACTGACCCGCCGTTCGAGTTGTGGCTTATTAGAAATCGTAGGACCAGGGATTACGCCAGGGAGTGGGCCAGGACATCTTGCTTTATTTGGATATGACCCGTTGAAGTATCGGGTGGGGCGGGGGGTCTTATCGGCGTTAGGGATTGATTTTGATTTGAAACACGGAGACGTCGCCGCCCGAATCAACTTTGCGACGATCGCCCCTGATGGTACTGTGAGCGATCGCCGTGCAGGTCGTATCTCCACCGATTTGAATGAGCGTCTGTGTGACAAAATTCGCAGCAAAGTTGCGCTCGACTTTGAGGGAGACTATTTTCTCAAAACGATCAGCGAACACCGAGCCGTTTTGGTGCTGCGCGGCGACGGATTGGGAGATGCCCTCAACGATACTGACCCTCAGATAACAGGTGTTGCGCCTCGTGATCCGGTTGCTGAAACAAAAGAGACTCAAAAAACCGTTGATTTGGTCACGTCGTTTGTGCAGCAGGTCAAGGAGGTTTTGGCAGATGAAGACCCTGCCAACATGATTCTCATGCGAGGATTTGAGCGTTATGAGCCGTTACCGTCACTGCGCGATCGCTTTGGGCTGCGGGGCGTTTGCATTGCGGATTACCCCATGTATCGCGGCGTTAGCCGACTAATTGGCATGGATGTTGCGCCTCGTCCGGGTGGAATGGAGAAACGCTTCGATGCGCTCCAGTCTTTGTATGGGGACGACTATGACTTTTACTTTCTTCATGTCAAGAAATCTGATAGCGAGGGAGAAGATGCAGACTTTTTAGGCAAGGTTGATGTGTTGGAGCATGTCGATCAAGTATTGCCGAAAGTGTTCGATCTCAAACCGGATGTAATTGTCGTCGCAGCAGATCATTCAACACCTGCAACATTGGGCGGACATAGTTGGCATCCCGTGCCGATGCTGATTGCTGCTGAGTCTGCACGCATTGATCCGATCGATCGCTTTGATGAATATTCATGTGCTCAAGGCATGCTAGGACTTCGACCCGGTGTTCATTTGATGGGTTTGGCACTTGCCCACGCGAGACGACTCCGCAAGTTTGGAGCATAGAATTGGTGGCAATCAGCTATCAGCCTACCACTGCTGATAGCTGATATAGCCCTACGGGCTTAGGTTTGTGTGTAGACCCCGCGCGCCGCCCGGGGGCTACACACGTTTAGCGTCCTAACGTGAGAGCGTAAAGCTATAGTTGATTGCTATCTATTCTGGCGGCGTTAGGTCGATTGTGTCAGCAATCATTGCGGGCTTTTCTTGATAAATGGCTTCTAGTTCTCTGACTAAATTAGCATCCCATGTTAGCTCGTAGTCTTCTTCAATCACTCCGACCAAGAAGGTTTGGATTTCTCCAGTGACTTCAATGTATTCACCCACATCTGGTAGAGGGGTGTCCGGATTGGGATTGATGATCAGCAACCCCGGATCTGGAGCGAAGTATTCTTCTTCTCGCAGGCGAAATGCGTCTTCACTGAAGACTTCCTCAACTTCACCATTAACGGTAAGAGTTTGACCGACATATTCTGACGGATTTTCGATTGCCTGTTCTAAGGTTTCAGATTCTTCAGCGACGTTCTGCTCGTAGCCCGCCTCTCCTTCGACCTGGGGAGGCTCAGGCTGATTGCAAGCTGGAAGTAGAAGTACTGCTGCGCTAAAGGCGATCGCCCCAAAAAATTTAGCAGGCAACCATGCGTGGATTATACGATATTCAGTCTTCATATTAGACTCCTTCCTTCTTTCATCAGGAGTTTGCACACTGGAATGGGTGCAAACTGCATTCATGCTAGATTCATGCGATCCATAGCACGCAAAGTACGACGCGCAAAGGATAGATGGACTAACGATAAGAGGGGTGAATAGTGAAGTAGATGTTGTGACCAATGTATCCCTCATCACCTACGCTTGTTTCTATCCACAGAAGGAATCCTTACGTGTTTCTGTCTAAGGGGTTAGGCCAATCGGGTATAAGCTCTACGGGCTTAGGTTTGTGTGTAGACCCCACGTGGCGCGCGGGGCCTTACCACGTTCAGCGTCCTATGCGCGCGGGGCCTTACCACGTTCAGCATCCTATAGACGCTGAACGAACAGCCGCCAGCGTCCAGAGTTTTGTTAGTTAACTTCGCATCCAATGCCGTCTTTGTCGCCATCAAACCGATGCGGATCGGGTTGTCTCACTTGAAAGCGTCGATGTGAAATTTGACCACAGTCAAGATCTGGCGGTGGAGACGGAATGCAGACGGTTGGATAGCTCGAATCACAACCTGACTGAGCATCTGCGGTAAATGAATAAATAGCAAAACCAGCAGCGCCTAGACCTAGCAGCGCGACGAATTTGATTGAATAAATTAAACGTTTCATTCGAGATATAGCGATCCTAAATCGCTTGTGAATTGTGTGTGAGTGGTAGGCGGGCGCCGCCCGTCCTACCATTCACAACCCATTTGGGATTCCGACAATGGAGGGTTTGGAGATAATGAAGTGCTTGACTATCTTGCACTGTAAACCAAGGCAGATTGCGTTGAGAGCAAGCGAGACGATAGTTTACTAAACCTGGCATGTTTATGAAGCTCAGGCGATCGCCCCTGTGATCATGCCTTAGACAACCGTTTTTCTTGGCTCAACAGCGCCACGCTGAGCGTAACAATCACAACGCCTGCAATCTGCAATCCGCTGAGCGTTTCTTGGATTGTCAACCAGGCAAGCGCAACCGTTAATGCTGGATTTGCTGCCCCAATCATTGACGCTTTGGCAGCACCGATAAGACGAATCCCAAAGTTATAGATGAGATGCCCAGCGAGTGTGACAATGGCGGATAGTAGGCCACCAATCCACAGCGCATTCCAGGGCAAATCAGTAACGTCAACCGTCCAAATTAAAAGACTCAAGCCCGATAGAACTAACGTTGTCGCAAAGCTAATCCATGTAAACGGAACAGGATTGAGTGTTTCAAAACTTTTTTGAGCAATGACCGTATACATTGCATACGCAATGCCGGATGCAACGCCAGTTGCATAGCCTATCCAGCTATTCTCGGCAGCGGCAGAGGTGACATATGGCATTGTCAAAACGCTGCCAAAAAAGACCGCCGCCATGATGCCCCAGCGAAGCAGCGTTGGGCGATCGCCCAACCACTGCCACGAAAATAAAGCAGTGAATGCTGGATAGGTGAAAAACAGCGTCAGCGCGATGCCTGTTGGAATCAAACCAATGGATAGATAGAGCAGCGCTAGGTAAAGAAACATGAGAATACCGCACCCAGTTGACTGCAACAGCAGGGTGCGATGCTCTACTCTCGATAGTTTTTGAAGATCGCTCCAAGTCGGTGGATACAGTTTAGACGCCACGATTGCCATCAGAGGCACCACCACCACCATCCGCATCATCATTAAAAGGAATGAGTTTTGTAAGGAAGGAACCACAAACCCGCCCGTTTGCACGATTCCTAAAATCGTGTACTCATTAAAAAGAACTCGGACGATGACATTCTGAAAGCAGAAAAACGTAGACGCAAGCAAAACGATGGCAAAACCAAGCACAGCAGATTAGTAGGAGGTGAAGTACACGCTTGATTTTACAGAAGTCGTTTCCGACAAACACCCCCTAGTCGGGCGATCGCTGTTCGGCTTCCTGTTTGACGCCTTCAAGATTTCCTTTCAGACTATCTTCAAAAATCGAATGAAATGCCCCTTCAAACAGTCCTGCACCAGCTTCAGCCGTTACCGTTTGCACAATCAAAGTTTGGGATAGGTCTGAATCATTTGCGATCGGGTGAACGTGCCAACGCCCTTCGAGATTTTTAAGGTCGCCTTCTATCAGATTGAAATCAATATGCGTCTGGGCTTCTTCGATATTTTCAGTACGGACAACTGATTCAATATCCGTCAGCAGCACGTTGCGCGAATCCACCTGCTCCACAACTTTACGATCGCCCTCTGACTTTAATATTTGACTGGATACAACAGTGGGTAAGAATTCTGAGAAATTCTCGTAATCCGTCAAAACATCCCAAACGACCTCTGGTTCTGCTATCGCTACGATGTGCCCAACAAACTGATTCCCAGAGACGCTGAC
>DBGGTD010000460.1:0-6307 GCA_051162585.1 Elainellaceae cyanobacterium | reverse complement strand
CTAAACTGATCGCTTCCCCCGGGTCTTCCGTGTTATTGGCGTTGGCGTCAAAGAAGAGGCTGCCCGCCGTTTCCAACGACGTAATTTCTAGTATTTGAAAGGCATCGCCTTCATCGGCATCCGCAAAAGCAAAGTCTGAGGCTTTGAAGGAGTAAAGTGCATCTTCATTGCCGGTAACCGTACTGTTAGCAGAGGTGGGCAGGGTGTTGACATCTAAGGTCGAAAAGACAGAAATAGCATCATCATTGTAGCCAGACGCATAAAAGAATTTGCCGTCTGGGCTGATTTGAATGTTGGTCACACCATCCAGACCCGTGACCCCTTCTAGGCTATTCTTGCGGACTCTCACAAAGGTGAGCTTGCCCGTTGTCTCATTTCTCGAAAACATGACGATGGCGTCTTCGTTATTGCCTGCGGCATAGACAAACTTGCCGTCTAAGCTGGTGTTGATGTTATACACGCCATCAAGGCCATCGACGCCATCAAGGCCATCTTTGACAATTTCAACGAAGGTCAATCTACCTGTAATCGCATTCCTGGAAAATACAGTAATGGCGCTGTCGCCTTCTCCTACGGCATAGACAAACTTGCCATCAGGGCTAATGCTTAGACTTCTGGCGTCTCGAAGCCCATCAACTCCGCCAGAGCCATCTTTTTGCTGTTCGATAAAGGTCAGCAATCCCGTTGTTTCATTTTGGGAGAAGACTGCGATCGCATTGTCATTGGCACTTGTCACGTAGATAAATTTGCCATCTGGACTAAACGTAATGCTACTTGCACCATCTAACCCATCAACCCCATTGAGGTTATCTTTTTGCTGTTCAAGAAACGTGAGTTCGCCCGTTGCACTGTTTTTAGCAAAAACGGCGATCGCATCGCTGACGTAGCTAGTCGTATAGGCAAATTTGCCATCTGGGCTAACGCGAATACCTGACACGCCCTCGAGCGAATTGAGAACTCCGACACCATTTCCTACTGCCTGAACCTCGGTGAGTTGCCCAGTTGTGGTATCGCGAGAAAAGACTGTGATTGTATCGCCTGAAAAGCTAGTTGCATAGACAAAATCGCCATCAGGGCTAATGCCAACGCTATCGCCACCAAACTGGGGTTGACTTTTGGCAGAGGTACCGTGGGCGAGGGATTCAATAAAGGTGAGAGTGCCGTCCGTTAGGTTACGAGAGAAGACAGCAATTTTATTATCAATGTCTCCAGCTACGTAGACGTGCTTCCCGTCGGCACTGATGCTGATGCTATATGCACCCTCTAGTCCATCAATGCCGCCACCATCTAGTTTGACTTCAACAAAATCAAGCTTCTTGCCCATGAATCCAATAACCTCATTAAAAAGAATGGCAAAGAGTGAGTGGTAGATTATTGCGATGTCGCCACTATCAACGCTCGCGATCGCACATCAGGAGCAACGATTACGTAAAAAACTTGATTGACTTACTAAATCCTGAAACACCCATTAAGAGCGCTGATGATATAGCCCTACAGGCTCAGGTTTGCGTGTAGAAACCGCGCGCCGCGCGGTTTCTACACACGTTCAGCGTCCTAACTCGAAAGCGTAAGGCTATCATCCACAATCCAGCGCAATGTAGTGCAGACATAGCGAATATGCCCTCAGAAAGAAAGGCGGTAGCAAGATACCTAGTGCTTATACGGTTAACTCCGTCATGCCCAGTTGATAGCTAGCTTGGCAAGTTGACCCAGGGAGCGGGGCTAAAACCTGCTCAACGAGGGGCGCTACGCAGCAAAATGACAAAACGTATAGAGACACATGATAGAACTTTGGCTCAAATTTAGGGTCGAGCCAAATTAAACATCAGTAGTTTGATTCGATAGCACAAAAGTCTTTTGCGATAACATCAGTAGCATTAAGTTAGTGAATCGTTTAAGTTAGTGGGTCGTTGTAGTAGCTTTGCAGATGCAGGAGATTACCAAACATTTCAGGTTTCAGTAATTTCCACATCCACATTCTATTCAACTCCAAACTGGATGGTTTGGGTGTAAAGAGAGATTAGTGAATAGTAAAGGATTAATAAATATAGATGCGATGAATCGTCTGCATCAGTAGCAGCTTTGTGATTAAGTGATGATTTGCGATCGCAATTTGAGTAAGCTCCCGTAATCGCTGAACGTAAAGTACCTAGATCAAAACTAGTCTAGATTGAGTGGAGCAGTCATTGGAGCTGACATAGAAGGGGAGGATGGGGTGGGAATTTGACCGCTCAAGCCTATCAGAGCCACGATGAACCCCACCATCATTCCGCCTAAAAATACCCAGCCATGAGACGGATACAGAGAACATAGAAGGCGGCGATCGCGACTGTAAATTTGTATAGACCAGCCGTTGTCTAATGCGTCTTGTAGTTGATTTGTGACTCTACTCATGATTCTAATCCCATTGTTGAAATAACAGTCTTAGCAACAGCACCGTACACCTTTGTTCTGCTCATCTGAACGTGCTTGATCTGATTCAACATAGCTTTCGAATGCGAAGGTGTTCGACTCATGTAAAACAACACTAAAGCGCGCCGTTTTGACTTGCTAGCAACCTTGCTGCATAGCCGATTGAGCAATATCAACTAGCTTTAGTTGAGAGCTATTAAACTCACTACACCTAGTTTAGTTATAAATCTGTCAAATTCAAATGCAAATAAATATAAATAACATTTATATTATATAATTCTTGCTTAACTCTCTTGCCATATATAGCCCTACGGGCTCAGGTTTGTGTGTAGACCCCGCGCGGCGCGCGGGGTCTACACGCATTCAGCGTCCTAACGCGAGAATGTAAGGCTATATTGATGCCAACACCTAGACGTTTCCCCTTGACCCAACTCATTCAGGAGGGCGCAATTCACGATGGTTTGGCCCCCAACTCTCCATTGGCATAGCCTGTCCGCAGGACGTAAATTGGGGGTAAGCGCGTCAGTCCTGTAATTGTTAAGTAGGTGGGACTAATTAGACACGACCGGGTTCAAGATCAGTGGGTTGAATGTTTTGGTTAATGCGGAAGAGGTTGGTGGGGTCATATTGATTCTTTAGCTGGACTAGACGGTCATAGGTGGCTTTACCGTAAGCGGCTTGTACCCGATCTGCCCCGTCATCTCGACTGAGAAAGTTCACATACACGCCGCCTGTCGATTGAGAGCGCATGGCTTGCCAAAAGTCACGAGTCCACTGGATGTGGCGATCGCTCTCACTAGGGTTTTCCCAGGCGGTGTTGATATTGATGACAAATTCTGCATCGCGGTGGCTTGCGGCCATCGCTTCTTCATCAACACGGCTGATGGCTCCTCCCAATTGAAAGATCAAAATACCTGTCATGGGAGACGTAATGTGCTCAGCGTAGTGGATGCTGGTAGCGATGACCGAAGGTCGGTCGGAGACTATCGCTTCATCGCTGAGCCCTGGTAAGTATTCAGACTTCCAATAGTAGTGATTCCCTGGCTGCTGCCCTGCGTCAAACATCGACTGAATTACCGCAAACGGCTTGGAGGAAATTCCATCCATAATGGGTGATCCAAAGTCTTTAAGTGGTTGAATGATACGTTGACCTTCTTCTACTGACCCTGCATAGCAGACGGCAATGCCAACCACTAATTTGCCGTGCGTTTCTTTTGGAATTGCGGGAGAGGGTGGGGCTACTTTCAGAAACGCCAGAGTGCCCAACTCATAAGGAGCCGCAGCCGCAAAGTCCCGGTAGAATCGCAGTACTTCATCCGCTTTTTCAAAGGGATAGATGATCTTTCCACCCATCACCTCCGGCCCTACCTGATGAAGCCGATATTCAAACGACGTAACAATGCCAAAATTACCACCACCGCCGCGTAACCCCCAAAACAAGTCAGCATTCTCAGTTTCGCTAGCCGTCAGAAACTCGCCATCTGCCGTAACCACATCGACTGAAAGTAGGTTGTCGCAGGTTAACCCATACTTGCGGGAGAGCCAGCCAAAGCCGCCGCCGAGGGTCAGTCCGGCAATGCCTGTGAGAGAAACAATACCATTTGGATTCGCTAACCCAAAGACCTGAGTTTCATGATCCAATTCGCCAATGCAAACACCAGGCTGCACGCGGGCAATACGGGATGTAGGATCAACATGAATACCTTTCATGAGCGATAGGTCAATGGTGAGGCCGTTGTCACAGAGGGCATTTCCGGCAACGTTATGACCTCCCCCTCGTACGGATAGCAATAGATTGTGACGACGCGCAAAGTTCACTGCATGAATAACATCAGCGGTGCCAGTACAGCGGGCGATCGCCCCAGGTCGCCTATCAATCATCCCATTCCAGATCGTACGGGCATCTTCATATCCCGAATCACCGTCTTGCAATACTTCACCCTGTAGGTGCTGGCGAAAGTCTTCTAAAGCTTGACTGTCGAGCGGCACATTCGTGTCTTGGGATGTTTTAATTTGTAACTGTGTCATGGGTGACACCTCGTTTGATTAACGCCATAGGTCTAACTTCTAATAAAGATTCGCCAATCATCTAGTCTAAATTCTGTACTGGGGTAAAGAACAATGAGTTGATAGGCTAAAACTATGGATACCTCTTATGCCCAGTTTTGTCCGATTGCGAAAGCGGCTGAAGTCATCGCTCAACCCTGGATGCCGCTCGTCATTCGTGAGCTTTTGTGTGGAAGCTGCCGCTTCAATGACCTCCATCGGGGTGTGCCCAAAATGTCGCGATCGCTCTTGGTGCGCCGCCTTGAGCAGCTTGAGCAATTTGGGCTGATCGAACGTCGTCTAGTCGGAAATGACGCACATCCGGAATATCATCTGACTCAGGCAGGCGAAGCCCTCAGACCGATTATGATTCAGCTCGGCGGTTGGGGAAAGAAATGGATTCAGCATGAGATATCGCAGCAAGATTTGGATGCTGGTTTACTCATGTGGGATATTCAACGCCGTATCGAGCAAAATCAATTGCCTCCGCATCGAGTCGTTGTGGCATTTCAATTCAAAGATGCCCCCGAGGAATATCAGCAGTTTTGGTTGCTATTAGCGCGCGAGGCAGTCGATTTGTGTTTGAAAGATCCAGGCTATGATGTCGATCTGTATGTTTGTTCGGATGTTCGTACACTCACAGAGGTGTGGTTAGGCGATCAGGATTTAGCCCAGGCGCTGAAGGACGATTCGATTTGGCTATTGGGGCCAATTGAGCTGCAGAAGCAGTTTCCAAGCTGGTTAAGTCTAAACGTGTTTGCAAACGTGAAGCGCTAACGATGACCCAGTAGGTCAGGACTTCGCGTTTACCCCCAAACCCTGCCACACGTGGAACGGGAGATCGCTTCAATTGCCATTTTGTTCCTGCTTTACCTAATAATCTACCTCAAGAAGCAGTTCGCATTTCGTCCTGTACCTCTCTAGACAAAATGTGATGTAGATAACATCTGTCTCTAGAACGAGTGTAAGGCTTGATCGGGTCAGTTAAGCTTTATGAAGCGCATTCAGAGCACCTAATAAAGCATTCGAAGAAGTATTTGCATTACTCTAAGGGTATTTTAATGACAAGCACACGTCGTCTATTTTCAAAGCGCCCACTTTCAAAGCGATTGATGATTGGTTTTGTTGGGTTAGGCGCAGTTGCAGCACTGACTGCCTGTGGGACTCCGACAGACACGACAACGGCACCCGCCGACGAAGAAGCTGCGACTACAGAACCTGACACAACAGCAGACAGTTCCATGTCTGAAGATATGGGCGATACGGTGGTGAGTGTGGCAGCTAGCGACGAATCGTTTAGCACGCTAGCGCAAGCGATTGAAGCGGCGGGTCTAACTGAAACGTTGTCATCTGAAGGTCCATTCACGGTCTTTGCTCCTACTAATGAAGCATTTGAAGCCTTACCAGAGGGCACGCTTGATCAGTTGCTGATGCCTGAAAACCAAGACTTGCTGACCCAAATTTTGACCTATCATGTCGTTCCTGCAGAAGTAACGTCTGCGGAGGTGACAGCAGGAGATGTAGAAACGGTTGCAGGACCTGCAATCAACATCACGACGGATGGCGCTATTATGGTCAACGAGGCTATGGTTGTGACGCCTGATGTTCAAGCGAGCAATGGCGTGATTCACGCCATTGACCAAGTTCTGTTGCCACCAGATGTATCACTCTAGATGAGATGCTCTAGTTTGGCTTGATGCATAGTCGAAGACGGTCATACGCGTAGGCAATTCAATTGACCCCAGCTACGTTTTTGAAATTCCAATTAATTGTGAGTTTCAGAAACGTGACTGGGGTTTTCGGTGGCTGAGAGAATCCTTTTCTTCAAATGCATCCCGCTATAGAACAA
>DBGGTD010000459.1:0-7605 GCA_051162585.1 Elainellaceae cyanobacterium | reverse complement strand
TCGCTCAACGGGGTGAACGTAGAGCTGGTGTTGAATATTGTCGATGCTAGACATTAAGTCGTCGGGAGAATCGTAGCCCAGCATAGTTGCCATTGCCGGATTGACGCTTAAAAATCGACCGTCTGGCGAACTGCGATAGATCCCTTGGGGCGCATACTCATAGAGCGATTGGTATTGAGCCTCCGCAGTGTGTTGGGCAACTTCTGCATCGCGGAGGCGAGTTTCCAGTTGGTCGATTAATTCCTGAGAATTGCCGTTCATGGGGAAGGAGGGGGAGGAGTGGATGAGGGTGGAATTTGGATTTTATTTTAGGATGTTGGGTGTTTGATGATTGGCTCGATAGAGTGCCTGGAGGGTCAGTCCGTCGGTGGGGTATTCGGCGATCGCCAAGGAGCCCTCTACCTGAAAGCGATCGCCATCCGGGCTCATAAAAATCTGCTGCCGTAAGGTAGTGAGCAGGTCAGAAAGGCGATCGTGGGCGTCGCTGCGGGTGAGCCCCGGCATGCCAATCACAAACTCACCATCGCCCCAATAGCCTACCTCGTCTGCCCCTCGAAACGCTGTTTTCAGCAGGTGTCCCCATCGTTGCAGCACATGATGCCCTGCCTCGTGCCCGTATTGCAGATTAATAGCGCGTAATTGGGCGATCGCCAGCACTGCTAAACACATCGGCTGCTGAGTCGCTGTCATTCTCTGAAGCAAGTCTTCAAGTTGGCGGTTTGACTGGGACTGATTGGCAAGCTTGGTCACTGAATCGATGGTTGAAAGCCGTTTGAGGAGCCGAATCCGCTCTAGGCGGTTGGTGATTCGGGTTAAGAGTTCAGGGCCAACGATAGGCTTGATGACATAATCATCGGCTCCGACGGCAAATCCCCGTTGGATGGTGTCACTGTCTCGATGTGCGGTGAGAAACAGAATCGGCAAATCTTGCCAGGTTGGATCAGTTCGCACCGCTTGGCAAAGCTCAATACCGCTAATGTCAGGCATTTCGACATCGAGCACTAGCAAATCTGGGGCAGTTGCCTGGAGTCGATCCCAAAACTGCTGTGGGTCACTTAAGCCGGTCATGCGGATGCCCCACGGTTCGAGCAGCGGACGGAGAGCCGCAAGAAACAGTGGGTCATCATCTACAACCAGCACGCTAGCCGTGAGGGATTGCGCCTGCTGCAAAAGCTGTTGAGCCATCTCCCAAATTTGGCTGGGCAACGCTGGATTGACTAATATTCCCTGCCCACCAGAGCGCACAATCTGGAGACGATCAATGAGGCGATCGCCCGCGAGCCCTAATGTCGGGATTGGAGGCGTACGTGCTGCACAGGTGCCAATCAGCGATAAGCATTGCTCCCAAGAACCTGCCGTCTCCGTATTCACAATCGCTAGACTCGGCGAATGAGATTGCAGCCAGTCTTGCGCATGCTGAAGGGTCGGCACGTGTACCCACTGAATCCTCTCGTCAGGCGTCAACGCCCGCAATGCACCTACTACATCTGCCACAACGCCAATCAAAAGAATTTGAGTCAGGCTAGAGAGATGATCCGAAGATTCAACCCTTTCGATGCGAGGCTGTGCCATTTTTAAGGGCAATGGCAGCAGAGATGGATCAAGTTGATGTCGAGCATCTTTGGAAGGGCTTGACGAATATGCTGGTGACGCCGGGAATAATGCGTCTGCTGAATCTAGATCGAGCAGCACATCCAGTTCACGAATCAGCGGAGGAAGCTGATGCTGACGCTCAGATCTGAGAGCATCAGGATGGGTTAGTAGCGTTTCAATGGTGCGGGCAAGCTGCGTGCCATCGTCACGGTCAAACATACCCAGTACACCTGCGAGTTTGTGGGCTGCTCGCTCTGCCGTTGCTCGCAATTCGTCAGTCAATGTATCGGATTGGGCAGCATCAGAGGCTAGGTGCAGTGCCTGCATTCGTTCAAGCATCAAGCCTGTGTAGCGCTGCCAAAGTCCTGCCATTGCTTGGTTAAACTGCTGGCCGGTCGAGCGAGATGAGGAGTCAGAGTTTGATGGGGCGATCGCCTCCCGTTCAGCATTGCCTGACCCCTCAGTATCACCAGACGACGTCAACTCTTGAATCTTAGGGGTGAGACGATATCCAATCCCATAGACGTTCTCAATCCAATCAACGGCGCCTGCTTTTCTAAGCTTGTGGCGAAGCCCTTTCACATGAGCTTTGACACTGTCTTCTAGCGGCGGATCATCAAACGTCCATAAATGTTCAACAATTTGACCGCGACTAAAGACTCGCAGCGGGTTTCGCAAGAACAGCTCAAGTAGCCCATATTCTTTGGGGGTCAGATTCAGCAAGCAATCGGCATAGGTAACCTCGCAACTACTAGGGTCGAGGCGAAGCAGCCCAGCTTCTAACACAGGAGCTTGCACCACTTCTCCCCGGCGCAATAGAGCACGCACACGGGCTTGTAATTCTCCCATGTCAAACGGTTTAATCACATAGTCATCAGCTCCAGCATCCAGCCCTCGAATCCGCTCATCATTGACGTCTTTTGCCGTCATCAGCAGAATCGGAGTCGCGCACCCATCCGAGCGCAATTTCTGACAAACTGTAATACCATCGATGCGGGGCAACCCCACATCCATCACAATCAAATCATAGGTGGCATCTTGAGCATAGTCCCACCCCAACTGACCGTCACCCACCGCATCAACGACGTAGCGCTGAGCAGTCAGATCCTCAATCAGCAGGTTCGATAAAATTTCGTCATCTTCGATCAATAAAATCCGCATTGCAGTGGTGCTCCTGGTTCGCAAGGTCGCGCAGCATACTGCGTTTAGATCGATGACTACACCTCACAGTGCAACTATTTCGTAAAAAATTAGGTTCTCCACGTCTTCGTAATTGAGGCTTAAGAATAGAAATTTATCAACGTGGAATTTTCTGGGTAAGGATGTAGCATACTATGCGTCCTGCAAACGGAACAATTTACAGTTGATTCAATCCACGTTCCTTAAGGCTTGAGTGGAGCTTGGATGCTCAAGCCCAATACATGCTATCTACAAGGAATAAGTCCACACTTTATCAGCTGAAATCACAATTCAGGATTATTTTTGATTCTTTTTAGATTGAATTGAAACGCGTTGAGAGGACATCATGCCAATTGAACGAGTATTTTCAGGAGCACCTTGGGAAACCAAAGTGGGTTACTGCCGAGCCATTCGAGCCGGACACTGGATTGCCATTTCGGGATCTGCTCCGGTGGATGAACACGGACAGGTCGTTGCACCCGGGGATGCCTATGCCCAGGCAAAACGCTGTTTTGAAATTATTCAGTCTGCGTTAGCAAGCTTTGGGGCTGACTGTTCGACGGTGATTCGCACGCGCATGTTTGTCACAGATATCAGCCGATGGCAAGAATTTGCCCAAGCCCATGGCGACGTATTTCGTGACCATCCGCCAGTCACCAGCATGGTTGAAGTCAAGGCGTTAATTGACCCCGCGATGCTGATCGAAGTTGAAGCCGATGCCATCTGGGAAGGCAGTGATTGAGATCAACCAACTCGGCTGGGCAGTTCATCCTGATGTTCAGCAATGCAACATATCTTCCCAGCTTCGTCTCGATGGTTGTTTAATGGGGGGAGATTTTTTAAGATTGGTACTGCGAATTATTGAACCGGAGTTGAATACCGGGTTTTCAGCAAATCAGCCGGATTCATCTGCTCATAAACCTCAAATGGCTGATGAATCCAGGGGTTTTCGGGCAGATAATCTGCATAGTAGTCGGGCTTGATCACCGAACAATCTTTGTACCACAACACAGCAGTTCGCAGCTCATCGATATAAAACCCGTAATGGTAATCAAGCCATTGCACCGTTTTCTTGAGCGTCACACCTGAATCTGCTAAGTCGTCTGCCAGCAAGACTCGATTCCCTAGATTGGCGGTCGTCATCGAGAGGTCACGAGAAAAGGTGATCGACCCTCGGACTTTATTATTTGCTCCCCCATAGGATGAGGTTGACAAGATGGCGAGAGGTACATCAAAAATGCGGGCAAGAATATCGCCAACTCGTAACCCTCCTTTCGCAAGGCAAACGATCTGGTTAAATTCCCAGTCTGATTGATAAACAATTGCTGCCAATTGCTCAATTTTTAGATGGTACTCTGACCAACTCACATAAAGATCTGACATGAATTAACGGGTTGATGAACTCAAGTGTGACGGGGAACCATCTGCGGCGTACCCTAAAGCACGTTCTAAAGCGCGTACTAAATGGCGCTGATGTAGACTCTCTAGCGGAAAATTGCCCTACCGAGTAGAATCACCCAGGCTGATATCAACAGATGTATTGCACGATACCATCTCTAAGATGCTTTGTGGAGGGCATTTAGCCAACATCATAACCGCCTAATCAGGTGGGTATCTCCAGGGATGGATGGAAGCGCGCTATTTGATACAGTAGGCTCAAAAATATATCTGTCTAAGTTTTGTGGCAGACGGGCGATCGCACGGGCAAAGAACGATGGCGAAACTACGAGGTCAGCGTCAGGCTTTTGGGCATCCAGGCATTGAGCCTCGTTGGACTCACGGCAGCAAAGACGGCATTAGCACGGCGTACTCAGTGTCGAGCTGCATCTGGTTTACTTTGTGGAATGGTGTTGTCACAGAAATCTACTATCCCACGATTGACCAGCCCCAAATGCGCGACTTGCAGTATTTAGTTAGCGACGGGAAGAGCTTTTTCCATGAAGAGAAGCGGCATTTAGAAAGCCATATCGAGCGGGCATGGCAACACGCACTCGGGTATCGCATTACAAATTATGACCCAGACGGTCGATATGCGATTCATAAAGACATTATCAGTGATCCCCATTTGCCTACCGTGCTTCAGCACACTCGCTTGAGCGGCGATGAAGCTGTTCTTTCTCAACTCCATCTTTATGCGCTGTGTGCGCCCCATCTAAATTTAGGCGGATGGGGCAACAGTGGCTATGTCATGCAGGTTGCCGGACGCGATATTCTGGTTGCCGAAAGCGAGGGATTTTGGCTGGCTCTAGCGGCGACGGTGCCATTCAAACGCCTGTCGTGTGGCTATGTCGGCGCAAGCGATGGGTGGCAAGATTTAGCCGACAACTATCAGATGGATTGGGAGTTTGACCAAGCTCTAGATGGCAATATTGCCTTGACGGGAGAGTTGGATTTATCGAGCGGGTATGAATTTACGCTGGCCGTTTCCTTTGGGGATACCCTTCATCGAGCCACGACCACGTTGTTTCAGTCGCTCGATGTTTCATTTCATCACCATTGCGATCGCTTTGTTGAACAATGGGAGCGCACCTGCGACAAACGTCCTCCGTTACATAAGGTCGCTCACGATGACGGGGCGCTCTATAACCAGAGCATCAGCCTGATCCTCGCTCACGAAGATAAAACCTATCAGGGTGCAATGATTGCCTCGCTTTCAATTCCCTGGGGGCAGGTCAAAGGGGACGAGAGCCAGTATGGCGGCTACCATTTTGTCTGGCCCCGAGACATGGTTAATAGCGCGACGGCTCTGATTGCTGCCGGAGAAACCGAAACCCCGCTTCGAGCACTCATTTATTTGGCAATGTCGCAGCAAGAAGGCGGCGGATTCCCTCAAAACTTTTGGATTGATGGAACACCGGAGCGAGGCGGCGCACAGCTTGACGAGGTGGCATTTCCCATTTTGCTAGCATGGCGGCTCCATTGCTCTGATGCCCTACGCAATTTTGATCCGTATCCGATGGTGGTGGCGGCAGCTCGATATCTGATTTATCACGGCCCTGCAACTGAGCAAGAAAGGTGGGAACAATCAAGCGGGTATTCTCCGGCGACCTTAGCCGTTAACATTGCGGCATTGATTTGTGCTGCCTGCTGGATACGCGAACGAGGAGACGCGCCCACAGCTCAATTTATCGAAGAGTATGCCGACTTTCTCGAATGCCATATCGAATCATGGACTGTGACTACCCAAGGCACGTTAGTCCCAGATATTCCAAGGCATTATATTCGCATTCATCCGGCTCGGGTTAACGACCCCCGCCCAGACGAAGACCCCAATCGAGGCATGCTACACATTCCGCATCGGCATCCCGATGCTCAACAGGAGTTTCCAGCCAAAGATATCGTTGACCCGAGTTTTTTAGAATTGGTGCGCTACGGCATCCGCAGCCCCCACGATCCGGTGATTCAAGACTCGGTTCGTGTGATCGATGCCGTTCTCAAGACTGACACGCCGGTGGGGCCGGTGTGGCGTCGCTATAACCACGATGGACACGGGCAACGAGAGGATGGCAGCGCATGGCAAGGATGGGGAACGGGGCGATCGTGGCCTCTGCTAACCGCAGAACGAGGTCATTATGAACTGGCAGCCGGTGGGGATGTCAGCTCTTATATTCGAGCGATGGAGCAACTCTCATCATGTACAGGCTTGCTGCCTGAACAAGTTTGGGATGGCCCCGATCGCCCGGATGTTCATATGTATCTGGGTCGCCCCACGGGGTCATCCATGCCGTTAGTGTGGGCACATGCTGAAT
Organism: Elainellaceae cyanobacterium; assembly: GCA_051162585.1. GTDB lineage: Bacteria > Cyanobacteriota > Cyanobacteriia > CAZCXK01 > CAZCXK01 > DBGGTD01. The sequence continues at coordinate 1,084 of DBGGTD010000459.1, read as the reverse complement.
ATGTCAAACTGTTGCGCTCAACGTGGGAGGGGCAGATGTTTGATTATGTTCCTAACGTGGGAGAACGGTATCGCGATCGCACTCAGTGTCAGCGTCTAGAGATTTGGAAGCTCAATCGTCAAGTTCCGACCGTCAAACCCGACTACACATTCAGAATTCAAGCTCCTCGACCGTTTCGGCTGCGGTGGTCGGCAGATGGCTGGGCCTCGTTTGCAGACACCCTCGCAACCGAGACGCGACTCGGCATCGAATATGTCGACATTCCGATCATCCTGCGTGAGTGTGCGTCGATATGCTTCACCTTTTTCTGGACAGATACCCACGATTGGCAGGGGCAAGATTATACGGTTACGGTTCAGGAATAATGCCGCTGCGCTTTTTGCGGTCTGAGTGCATGCGATTGCTATACCCTTATTGACCAATTGGAGTGCATAGCTCCAACAAAATGCCTGAAGGACACCGAACATAAGAGACCACTTGCCCCCAAGGTTTTGCTTCAGGAGATTTCAGCTCAGTAGCACCATACCTCAATGCGTCTTCATGAGCCGAATCTACATCTTCAGTAACAAGAGCTATTTCAACACCTAGAGGTTGGCTTGAATCAGTTGCTTTTACGTAGCCACTTGGAAGGTTTCTACTTCCTAACTCATGAGATGCAAAGGCTAATACTGTGTTTCCAGTGTCTAATTCACCGTAATCATTTTCATCAGTGAGAAAGCGGCGCTTCATGCCAAATGCTTTTTCGAAGAAAACCAAAGTGTCTTCGACATTTGAAACATATGTAATCGCATATCCAAATTTAATCATATTCCGCTCTCATTCATTTATTGCCTGCTCTACGAAAAAAGACACACTTTTATCGTCAACCCCCTGGGCTTTGAATATTTTTAAGTGCCTTCTTCTTTTCCCTTTACCCTCTAATAATCCCGATGGATCAGAGAAATCTGCTCCGTTACTGAACTCAATAGATATATGCTTTTTGTATGGGAAAATACCACCGATAAGAGAGCCAGATTTCAAGAATACCAAGCCTCCATATTTGATTTCTTCAGTTAACTCCTGGCTTGCCCCATTAAATATGCAT
>DBGGTD010000458.1:0-8353 GCA_051162585.1 Elainellaceae cyanobacterium | reverse complement strand
ATCACCACTATGGTGAAGTACAGGATTGGGAAGACGATTGGCAGGTACAAAATTGTGAGCTGTCGGGGTTAGCAACCTTCAACGAAAACAACACCAACTATCGCCGCTATATCAAGGCCGCAATTAAGCAATGGCTTGATCGCGGTGTAGATGCGCTCCGCGTGGATACGGTGAAGCACATGCCCATTTGGTTTTGGCAGGAGTTTTGTGCTGATATTCAAACCCACCGGCCTGACGTGTTTATTATGGGCGAGTGGATTTATGCCCATCCTGACGACGATCGCTCGGTAGAATTTGCTAACTCGTCGGGGATGACCGTTCTCGATTTTGGCCTATGCACTGCCATTCGGGGAGCGCTGGCTCAAGGCGCAGACGATGGTTTTTTCCTAGTTCAAAATATTTTTGATTTAGATTACCTCTACTCGGGGGCAACCGAGCTGATTACCTTCATTGACAATCACGATATGCCCCGCTTTCAGACGCTAAACCCCGACCCCGATATGCTGCAGGTGGCGATCGCCCTCGTGATGACCTGTCGCGGCATTCCCTGTATCTACTACGGCACAGAGCAATATCTGCATAACGATACCGACTATGGCAACGATCCGTACAACCGTCCGATGATGGAGTCGTGGGATATAGGTACCGATATCTATCGGACGATTCGCCTCTTGTCTGGAGTGCGGCGACTTAATCCAGCCGTGTCGTTAGGCAGCCAGTGGCAAAAATATGTCACCCCAGATACGTATTGCTATACCCGCCGATATGGAGATTGCGTGTGTTTTGTGGCAATGAATCGAGGCGAAGAGACCGTGGTTGAATCGGTTGAGACAGACTTGCCTGATGGCGACCACACCTGTGTTTTAACGCGTCGCAAATTTCACGTCAAAGAGGGCTATCTCACCGGCTTAGAGTTGGAAGCACGCGATGTAGTCGTTCTGAGTCATGTGGGCGATCGCGCCAAAGGTGAAGTCATCGTCCGAGCGCAGCTCAATGGCGTGGATACTCAACTGGGTGAAACGATTGTGGTCACGGGAGACTGCCCCGAGTTGGGTAATTGGGATATTTCCAAAGCCTACCCGCTGGAATATATCAATCCGAATACTTGGTTTGCAGAAATTCCGTTTGATGAAAGCGCAGGTAAACTGATTGCCTACAAGTATGGGATGTGGCGAGACGGGCGATCGCCCCTGCGAGAAAATCTAGTGGCGCGGCGGTGGGTGCTGGTCAGCGAAGGCATCGTAAAATGGCGCGACACATGGGCATCAGGGCGAGAATCTTAGAATTCATGTGCCTATTTCTGATGGCTCAGGGTTCTAACCCAGCCGCTCTGAGCTTCTCAAGCAAGGCTTCTTTCTCTCGTCTCTCTTGTTCCAGAGCAGCTTCAGCTTCTTGGACTCAACTTTCAGCCCGATACGATATTCCAAAAAATCTTCCAACAAAATCCATACACCCAACATCGCAAAGATGCGTCACCATAATTAACTCTGCCATTTTGAATCGGAAGGGTACTATCTATGACGATTTCCTATCAGGACTATCAGATTCGGGCATGGCAACCGGGCGATCGCCAGTTGGTTGCAGACTTGGTTCGCACCGTCTTAGCCGAATATGGGATGAGCTTTGAGCCTGACAAAACCGATCGAGATGCCGTTTATATCGAAGATGCCTATTGGAGTACGGGGGGCGAGTTTTGGGTCGTTGAAATGAATGGCAAACTGGTCGGCAGCGGGGGATTCCATCCGATTGCACGAGGAGAGCAAAGCGTCGAACTGCGAAAGATGTTTCTCTTACCCGAAGCACGAGGACATGGACTCGGGCAATTCTTACTCGAACAGCTCGAAAAAGCCGCGATCGCCAAAGGGTTTAAGCACATGTGGCTAGAAACCGCGACGGTGCTTAAAGAAGCCGTACGGCTCTATGAGAAAAACGGATATCGCCCACCTACCGACAACGCAAAAGGCTGTGTGGAACGGTGCGATCGCCTTTATTTCAAAGTGTTGTCTCTTTCATAGGCAAATACCCTGTAAATACTACATCGGAACCGACTCTGCGCCACGCGAATCGATCAAGCAGTAGCGCATCGGTCATCTGGGTATAGCCTAAGTCTCCAATCGGTGATGGGGCATCATGGCCGCCAATAATCTTAGGAGCCACAAACGCATAAAGTTTCTGAATCACACCATCGGCGATCGCCCGTGCGGCCAAGGTGCCCCCACATTCCCATAAAACTGCCAAACATCCTCGATCATACAAATGCTGCATCACTTGAGCAGGCGTTAACGCGGCCATATTGATCATCTCTACCCCCTTCTGCACCAGTGCCTGTTGAATGTGAGGGTCTGCGCCCGTCTCCGTAAATACCACGGTCGGCGCGATGCTCGTATCCCAAAGCTGAGCGTCAAGCGATATATCCAATCTGCGGCTCATGACTACTCGCAGCGGCTCTCGACCCATACCTCGGCTGGTAAGAAGCGGATTATCTGTTCGGAGGGTGTTGCCACCGATAACAACCGCATCGCACGCTGCCCGCAACTGATGCACCTCGGTTCTCGCAGGCGGGCTCGTCACCCAAGCGCTGTGCCCGCCGGTGGCCGCAATCTTGCCATCGAGAGTCATGGCATATTTGAGAATACCAAACGGACGATGATACAGAACTCGATGAACAAATGCCTCATTTAACTCCTGGCACGCGGTTTCTTCAACGCCAACCCTCACGTCAATGCCTGCATCGTTGAGTCGAGCAATGCCGCCGCCCGCAACTCTTGAATCAGGGTCCACCATGCCGACGACCACCTTGGCAACCCCTGCTTGGATGAGGGCTTCAGAACAAGGCGGCGTGCGCCCGTAGTGATTGCAAGGTTCAAGATTGACATAGAGGGTTGCACCGTTTGCGCGATCGCCCGCTTCTCGCAATGCAAACACCTCGGCATGGGGCTGCCCCGCCCCCGGATGAAACCCCTCCCCGACAATCTCCTCACCCTGAACGATCACCGCACCCACCAGCGGATTGGGCGCAGTCTGCCCTGATGCTCGTCGAGCTAGCGCTAGGCAACGGTGCATCATGTGGCGATCAAATTCGGGGGTCATCGGCAGTGCTCCAGCATTTATCCACGATAGTTTAACCCACTAGATACGTGCCATGGTTCTATGCTGCGAAGTAGACAATACCCTGCCGGTTAGTAACATTTGAGTCAGGATATAGCAATCCCAGATGGGTTGTGAGCGGTGGGGCGGGCGCCGCCCGCCCCACCGCTCACACAATTCACAAGCGACTTAGGATCGCTATATGATAGCAACTATAGCCTTGCGCTCTCGCGTTAGGACGCCGAACGTAAGGACATATTAAGTGCTGCCACATCCTACAGACCATCAATCTAGAATGATCTCATGTGAATAAGTACTGCAGCAACACCATGAAGGCTAACGTTCCGACACGCGAGGCTGCTCGGCTTGAAGCACTGAGGCAATACAGAATCCTAGACACGCCTTCTGAGCAAGCCTATGATGACATTACTGCACTTGCTGCCTTTATCTGCAATGTGCCTATTGCTCTTGTCAGCCTAGTTGATTCAGATCGTCAATGGTTTAAGTCTAAAGTGGGTCTGGATGTTGAGGAAACCACCCGTGATATCTCGTTCTGTGCCCATGCAATCCTGAGCAAAAGTATCACGATTGTGAATGATGCGCTTGAGGATGAGCGCTTTGGAGATAATCCGCTCGTGACCTGTGCGCCCAATATTCGCTTCTATGCAGGCGTACCGTTACATACTCCCGATGGTCATCCGATCGGAACTCTCTGTGTCATCGATCATCAACCCCGAGAATTATCGGAAGCTCAGACCAAAACCCTTGAAACACTAGCTCGTCAGGTCGTGATGCAACTGGAATTGCGGCGAACCTCAGCCCAATTAGCAGATGCGCTAGACAAGATCAAGTTAATGGAAGGACTTATCCCCATTTGCTCGTATTGCAAAGGTATCCGTAGTGACACAGGGTATTGGTCAACGGTCGAGAAGTTTATCCAATACTATTCCAGTGTTGAGTTTTCTCATGGGGTGTGCGATCGCTGTATGCAAGAGCATTTTCCAGATGTAGCCCAAGTTTTACTCTCTAAAGCCGATCAGGATACCCCCGACGATAAATATGATTCGTCGGATGAATTGTTGGGCTAAAGAGTCAGTGAGTTGGGAAAGTGAGTTGGGGAACAGTGCGATCGCCCGACAACGCGTTTATATTAAGAAATATAGCCGTACGCTCTCGCGTTAGGACGTTGAGCGTGTGGTGAGCCCCCGCGGGCGGGGGCTCACCACACAAACCTAAGCCCGTAGGGCAGTATAAATGTATTCAGATGATAATTTTATGGCAACTGAGCCTCCCAAACTCGATGCTGCCAGTATCGATCGCGTCATCGAAATGGCCTGGGAAGACCGGACGCCGTTTAAGGCAATCGAAGTGCAGTTTGGATTAAAAGAAAAGCACGTCATTCAACTGATGCGGCGAAGGATGAAGCCGTCAAGTTTCAAGATGTGGCGCAAACGGGCGTCTGGCCGAAAGACTAAGCACCTCAAGCAGCGGCAATTTATTGAAGGACGCTTTAAGTCTGATAACCAAAAGACTTGAAATGTTACCAAAAAACTTTTTTGCGTGCATTTTTGCTTTCATTAAGGTGTATAGAGATTTGCTGTCTGAGTGTCATATTTGGATCTAATATAGAACAAATGAACTATTGCCGAATGAATCATTAACCACTAGAGAAACCACTGAGATCGCCATGAGTATCCTTCAACGCCTCCAGGATGTATTGGGGTTAGGTGAACCCTTCGATGAGTTTGAAGACGATCCGGACTATCAGGCAGAGAGTCTGCCCCCCAATCAGCCGACGGGCGCCCGCGCTGGCTCGACTCCCAACAACATCATTGAAATGCCAGGGCTATCCAATGCTCAAAATGAGCTGATTGTGATGGAACCCCGCTCATTTGAAGAAGTCCCTGATGCGATTCTTGCTTTGCGCGATCGCAAGACGGTAATTCTCAATCTGGGAATGATGGAGCCAGAACAGGCGCAGCGTTCGGTTGACTATGTAGCAGGCGGAGTGTTTGCGATAGACGGGCATCAAGAACGAGTGGGCAAAAATATTTTCTTATTCACGCCAAGCTCGGTACAGATTAGCAATTACCCGGTTCCTACTGCGACCGCTGCTTATCAGGCAACGTCGTTTCAGCGATCGCCCGTTCCGACGACGATGTCTTATGGTCAGTCACTCACCGATGCTCTTAGCGTAAAGCCCAAACCCACTCAACCTCGATTTGAGGTAAAGCCCGATATTTTTTGATAGGTGTAGGCCACCATTTGGTTCAACTCCGCTATGATCTCCGCCATAATCTCCGCTATGATATAGCGATCCTAAATCATTTGTGAATTGTGTCTGAGTAGTGGGACGGGCTGAGCCCGTCCCACTACTCACAACCCATCTAGGATTGGTATAGTCGACGAAATAGGTTGAGTGAATGGCGGGGAGGTGCTCAGGCGGTTGGTGGATTGGAGCAGGTTTTATCATGGCGATCGGGGTGACGTTGGCGCTGATGCGCGGCAACACGCTTCCCTCATTGGGTATCCCGACTTACTCTCATTTACCCGCACAGACTGAGCTAACCCCCAAACCCGCGCCAGCGGCAGCGCTTCACTACGAACGCTACAGCTTACCCACGAGTTGGGTGCATGTGCTGCGAATTCCTGCACAGCCTGATTCTCAGCATGGCGCTCAGCGCTATGAGGTGATACCCCTCGTAGCGGATGAGCTAGAAACGATTGAATGGTTTGCCGAACGCAGCAGGGCGATCGCCGTCTTAAACGGCGGCTTTTTTGATCCCGTTAATCAGGCGACCACCTCTTACATTACTCAGCAAGGCGTCTTAGTTGCCGATCCTCGCCAGAACGAACGCCTTGTCAACAATCCCGACTTGGCTCCTTATATCGACTCAATCCTTACCCGCTCTGAGTTTCGGCGCTATCAATGCGGGTCGCAAGTGCGCTACGACATTACTCGCCACAATGTGCCAATTCCTGCATCCTGTGAGCTGCTTGATTCGTTGGGTGCAGGACCGCAGCTACTACCAGATATGACGCTAGAGGCAGAAGGATTTGTTGATTCACGGGATGGAACGGTCATTCGAGATGCGATCGGTAGCCGTCAGAGGACTGCCCGAACGGCTATTGGAATAACCGACCATGACGAGATTCTCTGGGTCATGGTAGCTCAACGGTCCGACATCGAAACCCCGTCAGGCATGTCTTTACCAGAACTAACCGAATTTATGGCGGCCCAAGGAGCAACTAAAGCCCTCAATCTAGATGGAGGTAGTTCATCGTCGTTTTATTACGATGACACAAGTTACTATGGTCGCCTCAATCAAGACGGTAACTCAATCCAACGTCCTGTAAAATCGGTACTGGTTGTCCGCTCAAATCCCCCTTAATTTCATTCGGTAGATCGATGGAAGATGAGTTCTACTAACGGCATACTAGAGAATGAAGTAAGCAATATTGCCTACTTCACATTAGATGATTTAACACCTTCATCTCTTTTATTTATACTTATTAGTGCTGTATTCTGCGGAGGTTGATATATGACCCAAGTCATCGTTGGCGAAAACGAAGGAATTGAATCCGCGATTCGTCGGTTTAAGCGCCAGGTGTCCAAAGCAGGAATTCTTGCCGATTCAAAGCGGAAACGTTACTTTGAGACTCCCCTTGAGAAGCGTGAGCGCAAAGCAAGCGCAAGACGGCGCAGCCGTCGAGGGCGCTAATTTTCTCTTGTCGACTAGGGGTTACTTGACCAAGGAATCAGCGGGTCTTGCGCTAATCGCTTGGCGATTTTAAGCGCACCATAGCGATTCAAATGGCTGGGGTCAGAGAAATAGCTCCGATAGTCAGGATTGTTGAGCCAAATTTCTCCCCAGTCGCGGAAGATAAACCCTGAATGATTGAGCGATACATTGAGCATGTACTGTCTAAATTCTTGCTCGTACTCCATTCGGTATGGGTCAAGATATTCATACGTCATAGGCAAATTTGCAAAGACAATCGGCACGTTGAAGGTTTCGCTAAACTGAAGGATGGCTTGTAGCGCTTCCGTTTGCTTCCCTTCGAGGCGGAAGTCTTGATAGTCTTTGTCGTAGTTTCCAGGAACGTGCGCATATTGCTGGTAGTAGGTCGCTGGGTCAAAGTGTATTTCTAGTGGCAAAAAGCCATTGACATCAATTTGCCCGTGATGGGTCACTGCTTCCCCTGCGTTATCGGGTGCGGTGGTGGTGGTTACCTCGTCTTCATTTTCTAGGGAATCCAGAGGCTGGATTGAAGAGTCGGTGGAATTTGAATTGGTGGGTAACAGCTCCGTTGTTCGATCTCGGATGAGCGATTTGAGGCGATCGCGCTCGTCATATCCCGCAGATAGCTTAGCGAGCTGGTCGTTTAGCCAGCCATCTAGTGCGTCATAGCCCTCGGTTAATGTTGCCCCGATGCCTCCCGACCAGAGAGTTGAGCTATCAAACACCCCGTTAGCCTGCCTCGATGCCGAGCGATCGCCCTCTGACTGCATTGGGTTTGGAATTGAAAGCGACCCATTGCTAATCTGTTCATATCCGTCCGAGGCCGCAATGCCGTTGTAGGTCACGTCGGCGCGTCCGCTATTAAACGCCCGCGCCCCATCTGCCCAAATGATCAGCGCTGGAAGTTGCTCTGGTGTTAGAATTCGGCGCAACACCAGTTCTGTAACCTGGGCGGTTGCGCCATTAACGCCAAAGTTGAATACATCCATATCGGCGTATCCAAGTTCGTCTAGGTAGTGTTCTAATGCAGCGGGATCGATGCCTCGCAACGTTCTAGAACTTCCGATTAGTAGCACATCGGGAGGGCCTGATTCTGCGAGTCGCTGGTAGTAGAGCGCCAGTTTGAGGTCGAGCTGGTCACTGTTAAAGGCAGGATAGGGTGAATCTTCTAACCATTCAGGGCGAATCGATGGAGCCGTGGGCAATTCCTGTTCGTTGGTAATGAATGGAGTTAATTCAGTGCTACTCGACACCGAACTTATATCTCCCGACTGCGCAAATTCTTGACTATCAAACGCTGCCTCGCCCTGACTCAAAACCGGGGGATAGTCACCGATGGCACGATTGGCTCCTTCGTTCTCCTCAGACGGAGATGCAGGCGAAACAGGCAACGATTCTGTTTCATCTGCGTTGGTCGCTACTGCTTGGGGTTGCAAGCGCCCCAATAGCCAATCCACTTGAACCATGAGCAACAGCCCGACTGCGCCCCACACAAGAGCCGTTCTGGTAGCCAGATGTCGAGG
>DBGGTD010000457.1:0-3470 GCA_051162585.1 Elainellaceae cyanobacterium | reverse complement strand
GCGCTTATATTTATGCCCATTGGGTTTGCCACCGAAAATCATGAAACGCTGCTTGATGTCGAGCACATCATGGGGCACCTCCAGCGTCAGCGTCCTGATGTGACCTATGTACAAATGCCCTGTGTGAATGACCATCCTGAATTTCTCAAAATGGCGGCAGATTGGGCAAATACGCATATTGCCGATTTGCTAAATGAGCAAGCGGTGGTGGTCAATCCGCAGCTTGCAACGGTTCAACCTCGTGCCATTCACACGCATGACCATGAGCATGGTCACCATCACCATCATGATGGGCACCATCATTAAGAACATATCGGTTAGCTTGCCTGGCAACAAAAGAACTGGCTAGTCAAGGCTGACGGTATTGCTGTTAAACAGAGACGCGATCGCTCCTAAATTCAGGGCGATCGCGTCTCTATAAACTAAGCAGCATGGTTATCAGAAGCTATAGCAAGTGACGGATGCATTAGGACAACCAGAATGGCTGAAACAACCCATTAGCAGGTGTTGCCCTTCTGCCTTCTGCTATACATGTCATACCGCAGGAATTTCCTGACCGAGGACCCATAGCTCAACCCCCTTCCCAACAACAACATCTTGCCCATTAACGGTTGTAGTTACCGTTTCGTTACCGTTACTCGCCGTAAAGAAGAGTCGTCCATTGACGTTAACAAACTCTGGATTACTCGGAATTGAGCTTTGAGTACCAACCCAAATGTCATCAACATAGGTGGTGTTTTCTGCTGTTCCGTCCGTCTTCCAGAGTTCTCGCCCAATCGCATCCGGTCCGTCTGCTATACCATTGTCTGCCGTGAAATATAGAGTATCGCCTACAGCGATGAGGTTTTGTGGCGTCGAACCAGAACCTAGATTAATATCCAAAACCTGGGAAAAGGTCGTTCCATCGGTTTTCCAGAGTTCGCGCCCACTGCCGTCTTCAGCCGTGAAATACAGCGTGTTGCCAACTACCGTCAATTGATCGGGACGATAACCATCTGACTCGGCACTATTAGTTACCACTGTTGGAGTATCTCCATCAAGTTTCCAAAGCTCGGTTTGATTAGCGCCACCGTCGGTACGTCGAGCCACGAAGAATAGCGTGTTATTGAATTCAACTAACTGGCTAGGTTCGGCACTGTCAAATCCCAGACGAGTTTCTCCCACCATCTGAGCAGTGCCGTTAGGGCTCGTAATCTTCCAGATTTCGCGTCCTGTGTCAGTACCACCAGAATTACCGACCGCCGTGAAGTAGAGAGTTTTTTCAACAACGCCTCCAACCACTTTTTCAACGGCTGTCAAGTCTGTCGGAAAGGTGCTCGGATCTCCTTGGCTGGTCGGAACCGGGATATCGACGATTTCAGCAATACCACTGCTATTGATACGATAGAGTTGAAGTCCATTGGTATTGTTAGCAGCAGTAAAATAAAGCGTCCCGTCAAAATCAGTGAGTTCAGTGATGCTCGATATATCTTGAGTTGTGATCGCTTGCGGGGCTGCAATGCCTGGTGTGTACTTGTAAAGCTGTTCATTGACCCCGTCGGCTGCGGCTAGAAAATACAGTGTGCCGTTGAAATTCACAAGATTTCCTGGGTTGGAGGAGATAAACGATGCGTTGCCTCCGATATTCACCGTATTTTCGTTGATATTGGCCACAAGGCTGACTGCACCACCGTCAACCTGCCAAAGCTCGACGCCATTGCCATCACCACCATTGGCTGCAAAGAAAATAACGCCGCCAACATCTGTTAGGTTTGAAATTTGGGTGAAGGTTTTTCCTCCTGTGTCTAACTTATTCGTCGTATCAAACGTTCCGTCGCTCACCCAAATCGCCTCACCAGAGCCGTCATTCGCAACGAAATAGACCTCGCCACTAGTAACGCCGGTAATCTCTCTGACATCGGATGACGGGCTGCTTAACCCTGATGTGTCAATCTTAATGTCTCGCGTCAGAGCCGGGATGCCATCGAGCAACACGCCCGATATGTCTAGGTTGTAAAAAGAGCCGATATCAGGGTTTCCGACCTTGGGTGCGACCTTTAGATAGTAAGTTCCAGGTTCAAATTTTCCACCAAATGCTTCTGAGGCATTGCCTGACCTCTCAGACTTACCGTTTGCAACCGCTTGCAACGTGCCGCCTTTTTCTACAAGAAGCTCAATATCAAGATCAGCTTGCAGGTCATTCAAATCGAGGCTCAAGAAGAAATCGTTTTCTTCAAACGTGATTTTGTAATAGTCAGCTGAATCAGCTCCCCCCACAAAATCTGAGAAGCGCTTAAACTCAGTAAGCGTTGTATTTTGGAACTCGTTGACAAACCCCCTCTCTCCGTCGGTACCGCGGAGAACACGAGCGGTTTCAGGGGTATTTCCTGCGCCATCGGGTCCTGGAACAACTGCGACATCAAACGTGTAATTAGTATTTTGGCCTGCAATCCCTTGATAAACTCGGATGAGATAATCTCCGCCGAGATCTAAACGATAGTTAATCGTCTCATTATTGGTGCCAGTGAGCGCTGAAAGTGCTGAACGGTTTTGAGGGTCACGAGAGAGAACTTGACCGCCACCGCCTAACAATTCAACGTCTGCATCAGCGCTTAAACCGGACATAGTCAGCGTAAAATCTCCGCCATTTTGGAGGGAAAACTTATAATAGTCATCCGTATCTGCGTCTCCGACATATCCGGTATATTGTCTGGCTTTGAAGTCAACCTGAATCAATTGAGCGTCTAAATGCGAGTTGTTCCCATCTGAAGGTGGGACGGCGGTACCGCTGCCAGAAGACGGAGGGGGGCTAGACGGAGGGATGCTGGGAGGAGGGGTGCTGGGGGAAATCGTTTCACCAGAGGGGCTGCTTATTTCAATTGGAGGAGGAATAACAATTTCCTCAGCAGACACGATTAATTTATAGTTTGTGCTGTGGCGTTTATTATTACGAGGCTTAACCCTCAAATAGTATTCACCCGCGTCAAGTTCAGCTGAGACGGCTTCGTTTCGCTTCCCGCCTTTGCGAGAACGAGTCAGCATCTGAAGATTTTTTCGAATATCTCTCTTCGTTAAATCGCTAAAATCTGTCGTGCCAATCTGTTTGAGAACCTTTCGTCTTGAACCTTTTAATGTGTAGATTTCAACATCAGCATTGGATTTTAGCCCAGAAAGTTTAAGGTCAAAACTGCTTCGATTTGTTAATCTAACCCGATATAAATCGTCATCATCCCCATCGCCGATGAAGTCTTTGAACCTGCTTGAAGAGTTATTTAGAGTAACTTTTTTTGCTCGTTTTAGAAAATTTTTTGCACGATCTCTAGGCATAAACCAATTCCTCTGCTGCTCGATTATACAGCTTCAGAATGCCCATCAAATGTCTTGATAATCTCAGTATTTTTCCTATTCTTTGATTCTTTAATTATTAGTGAAAAATCCGTATTTTTACGATATATAGCAATCCCAGATGGGTTGTGAGCGGTGGGGCGGGC
>DBGGTD010000456.1:0-2922 GCA_051162585.1 Elainellaceae cyanobacterium | reverse complement strand
GTCGCCTACGTTGTCCCAAAAAGTGTTGAAGAAGGTAAACTAATCACTCCCAAAATGTTGCAGACCTTTTCTCAAAAGTTTCTTCCTAATTATATGGTGCCCTCTACGTATATTTTTTTAGAATCATTGCCGTTAACCTCTAATGGCAAGATTGATCGTCGCGCATTGTCGCAGTTGTATCAGGGAGAGCCTCATCTACAACAGACTTACGTTGAACCTTGCACCTCTACAGAAAAATTATTAGCCAATTTGTGGACCCAGATACTTGATGTTGAAACCGTTGGAATTTATGACAATTTCTTTGAGTTGGGTGGTGATTCCTTACGTGCTATCAGACTGGTCACACAAGCCAATAAAGCAAAGCTTAACCTGACAACTAGGGATATTTTTGAATGTCCAACAATCGCTGAACTCGCACAGCTACGTAGCGCTCAGCTACTCAACAAGCAATTAGAAGTTACTGAAACAGTACTACCGAATTTATCGGTAACTGACACGTTACTCGTTACCATTCAACCTGGAGGGCCTCAGCCACCCTTATTCTGTTTTGCACCAGTTACTGGCAATGTCAACTGCTATTTCAGTTTGGCGAGCTGTTTGGGACAAGATCAACCTGTTTATGGAGTACGATTACCCATCCTAACGCCACAGGAATATAGCTTCCTTTGTCTTGAAGCGATCGCAGCGCATCAAATTACAGAAATACTCGCTGTTCAACCTCAAGGACCTTCTTACTTGGCAGGGCAATCGATGGGAGGGTTAGTTGCTTATGAGGTAGCTCAACAATTACATCAGCAAGGACAAACAGTTGCTTTCTTAGCGCTAATAGACGTAGCCGCTCAAGACTCTCAAACCTTAGACGCTCTGCTTAGATGTAGCGATGTAGTGTGTCTGGCAAGAATGTTTGCTCAGCAATCTGATTGCTTATCAACCACAGAATTTCAGCGACCCGGCTCCGAGGATGATATGCAATGTGTCCTGAAGAAAGCTAAAGAATTGAGTCTAGTACCTCACGATTTTGATGTGTCCCAAGCGCATCGTGCGGTAGAAATTTTCAAGCAAAATATAAGATTACAGAGGGACTATATTCCGCAAGCTTACGCTGGCAAAGTCAGTCTTTTTCGAGCTTCAGAACGTAGGATATCGGAAAAATCTGATGCCTATTTAGGGTGGGCTGAACTAGTACAGGGCGAAATTGAGGTTCATCAAATTCCAGGAAACCATTTCTCTATTCTCCATCAGCCAAATGTCCAAACTTTGGCAACGCAGTTAAGCATTCTTCTAAAAACCACGCGACAGTTGAGCATATAGATTTTCCATCTTCTTAGTGGCTCGACAATCCTGAACTCCTTTTTGACTCATGAAACTAACAGGCCCTAAAACTCCTCATTGGTTACAGATGATGCAATACATCACTGATCCAGTGGGTTTTCTAGAAAAAACTGCTAAACGCTATGGAGATATTTTTACCTTATCAGGTAGTTTGTCCACTACGGACTCTAGACCTGTTGTTGTGGTCACTCATCCGCGGGCAATTCAGCAAATTTTCACTCAGACTGAAGAGATTACAGCACCAGGTGAATTACACCAGGTTATGGCTCCATTAGTAGGAGACAACTCGTTACTTTTGATTGATGGTATTCGCCACCGAAATCGGCGTAAGCTTTTAATGCCGCCATTTCATAGCAATCGATTAGATATCTACGGTAAGTCCATCTGCGAGATTACTCGAAAAATCATCAGTAGCTATCCTGTTAATCAAACATTTTCGGTTTATATGGCGTTACAAGAAATCTCTCTTCAGGTCATTTTAGAAACCGTCTTCGGTTTACATCAAGTAGCACTACGCCAACAGCTGAGGCAGCGCTATCTATCCAACAAAAGATATGGTAAAAATCCTCTAATGCCACTATTGATATCTTTTCCTATTCTAAGGAAAGATTTAGGACGATGGAGTCCTTGGGGTCGATTTCTATACTTGAAACGGCAAATAGATGAGTTGATATACACCGAGATTAGGAAGTGTCGCCAGCAAAATGACTCATCTCGAACTGACATTCTCAGCTTGCTTATTTCAGCTCGGGATGAGGTAGGTGAGCCGATGACTGATGACGAATTATGTGACGATTTGCGATTACTCTTGTCTGCCGGACAAGAGCCAACTGCTATCACAGTTGCCTGGGCTATCTATTGGTTGCATACCTACCCCGAGATACTTGAGAAATTACGACAAGAGTTAGACAGCCTAGGTGCAGATTCAGATCCAGTTGCAATTGCTCGGTTGCCTTATCTGACAGCTGCCTGCAACGAAGCAATGCGGATTTCGGCAATTATTCCATTTACATCTCCAAGATTAGTTCAAGCTCCCATTGAGCTAATGGGTTACCGATTAAATCCAAACACGATTCTGGATTGTTGCATCTATCTCACCCACCAGCGTGAAGATTTATATCCAGAACCTAAGAAGTTTAAACCAGAGCGATTTTTAGAAAGAAAGTTTTCTTTCTATGAATTTTTGCCATTTGGGGGTGGTATGCGCGGCTGCATAGCCCAGCCATTAGCCGAATTCGAAATGAAACTGATGCTAGCAACGCTGCTATCTCACTACGAATGGAAACTTGTAAATCAATCGCCAGAGCGGTCTCAGTTTGAAGGTACGGCCCTGACGCCGGCGAATGGGGTTCGTGTGATGGTGACAAAACAACGGCAACAGCAAAGACGACAATCCCCACAATTCACAGCTTGATCAATAAAAATCGCTCGATTTCTGAAATCAGGAGAAACCAATGAATAGCAATTATCCGAATCAGTTTGATGTCATTATCTTGGGTTCTGGATTAGGTGGTTCTACACTAGCCACCATATTGGCAAAACATCATTTACGTGTTCTGTTGATTGATAAGAAAAGTCATCCCAGATTTG
>DBGGTD010000455.1:0-2974 GCA_051162585.1 Elainellaceae cyanobacterium | reverse complement strand
CCGCTAAACAGGTGCGAATTGATTCAACAAACACATGAATGGTATCGGCAGGCGTATTTGAAAATTGCTGTCCGTATTTCTCGATTACGTCATGCTGGACGCCTAAAATCTCAATGTCTTGCCGAATAATATGCTGTGCCGTCCAGCGCACAAACGGACGCGCCAGCCTGTTCCAGATGCCATAGTTAAACGTCACATCGGTATAAACGAGCGTCGATGTTTCTGTTTCTGGAACAGACTGACTGGTGATGAACAACTGCCGATGTTTGCCCATGTCGTAGTTGACGCAGGTGACATTGGGCATATGAAAGCTATCTGTATGGCGAATTTCGCACCCATCTTGGTTGAGAAAACGACTAAACCGTCCCAGATTTGTGGTTTCGTGATGGTATTCTACCCACACATAACCCTTGCGCCGCTCCACCGTCATTTCCAGCATTTGCTGCCGAGCTTGACGAAATACTCCCGGATGCACAAACGCGGTATGGGGAATATCAATAAAATTTTCTACACAGTGGGTGACAGTATTTGAAACGCGATTGATCACCCGCACCGTTTCCCATCCAGGTTCGCTGTAATTAGGCATTTTGAACGGCATTGACAACGGCATTGACAACGGCATTGACATAGGCGCATCTGGCGACAGATTGACATAGATATATCCATCTTGTTCAAGAGTCGCATAAGATTGAGCTTTGCGGGTTGGTAGCGCATTGAAGTGTTCCCCTTCTGCCGGAACAGCAACAACTCGCCCTGTAGCGTCATACACCCAGCCATGATACGGGCAATGGATCTGCCCTTGACACACGCGCCCTTTTGAAAGGCGGTTGTTGCGATGCATGCAGCGATCGCGCAGTGCAACAGGCTGACCATCCTGCCCCCGAAAAATGACCAGCCATTCGTCTAGCACGGTGCGACTCAGAACCGTGTTCGCCTTCAACTGCTCACTTTGAGCAACAACATACCAAAACTGTTTCAAGGACATGAGGGTGATCTAGGTAGAGAGAAAGGATGGAGAATTACGTCCCCGTTGAAACACCGGACGATGGCTGAAGCGGCGTGATTGATATATCATGGGTCACGTCAATTTGGCAGGCTAATCGGGCCTTTGAATGCCCCGGAGCCAGTAGGTCTAAAAGTTCTCGTTCATCCTCATCAGGCGGTGGAATAGCCCCTTCAACTTCGACTAGGCATGTTCCACAAATGCCTGTGCGACAGCCAAATAGAATGGGAGAATTTTGAACGGTAAGAGAGTCTGCCAAGGGCTGATGGCTTGGCAATGATAGCGACGGAAAGGCGTAAGACTTAAAACAGACCGTATACATCAGAACACTCACTAGGGTTTTATCGAGCTGACCAGATGGAACGGTCTAACTGATTCACGTAGTTCATATATTCAACAACAGGTTGGTCAATGCTGAGTAGGGCATTTGGGACAAAACGGATAGTGTCATAGATCAACCCATCTTCATCTCGAAGTAAGTAGTAGAAAAGACGCGTCAAATGCAGTAATCCGTAGGTGATTAGCCTTCCCAAAAGCCCATTGCGTCTCCGAGCGACGTAGATGGGCTGAATTCGGGTGCGCTGTTCGTCAAGTGGCACATAGGCATACAGCATATGCAACGGAGGGATTAGCTTCACGTTTTTCATGAGGGTCAGCAGCCCCAGACAGCCGTGGGCATATCGCATGGAATAGGAATAGCGATCGCCCAAAACCATCCGTGCAATCTTGTCTCGAATGGTTGTGTTGGGTAGTTGACCGCTGAGCGTGAAGTCGATGAGAGTTCCTGACGCATGATGCTGGAGGTCAATATCCATCTCGACATTCAGCTTATGAACCGTCTTTAGATGTTGAACATCAATGCCATTCATCATGCAGATGTGATGGTGGCAGTTTCGCTCTAGCGGCGTATCGGCGATCGCCACGACGTCTTCGCCCCTCAACTCATCAAATTCTGCAACCTGTTCAGAGGCATCAATATCAGGATAAACCCACACAAACCCATATTTTTCGTCAGTCGCATACCCTCGGCTATTGGCTCGGCTTGGAATCGTAGACTGGCAGGGAATATCTCGACATATTCCCGCTTCATCAAACGCCCAGTGGTGGAAAAAGCAGCGAATCCAGTTGCCATCCACATGCCCGATGCCTAAATCGGTTCCCATGTGCGGGCAATAAGCATCAAGTGCACGCACCCGACCATCATCGCCTCGAAACACCACAATCTGCTGTCCGCATAGCCGAATCGATCGAACCTGTCCCTCAGAGAGAGATCGACTAGGGCAGGCGATATACCATCCCTTGGCAACAATCTCCCAATTATTGAAAACCTTGAGAGAGGCTGAGGTATCATCCGATAGTGGTTTCATAGCGACCATAACTGGGCATTCAAAGAAGGGTTAAATCAAGGCTAAATGAGGGTTAAATCAAATTCTAGTTCGGTCCTCAGACGTTTTAAATCAGGTTCCAGACACGCTACCGAATGATCAGGTTCGATCGATGCGTCGTCCCATGCCTGATGACAGAAAAAAGCCTAAGAGCATCAGCAGCATTGTAATCGGACCTGCTAACAGCGGAGGGCGACCTGGGGTATTCAAAATCACGCTCAGCCCTGCGATGTTGACCACGAAAACCGACGGAATTCCGATCGCAGGAATTGCCCATCGTGCCCAATTTTCGCCTCGTCTGAATGGGATGAACAAAATCACTGCCAGCGTGATGGCGGTGGCGAGATAGCCGCCCCCACTCACCTTTAAGAGAGATAAAAATTGAACCTGGAAGTTGGGTGACAGCTCAGCCCAGTCTATTTCAAGGGCGGCTTCTTGATAGGGCAAGAGCTGAGGCGTAAACAGATAGACGAGTGCGATGACGGCAATAATGAGAATCCCGGCAAGGTAACACCCAATCGCAAACCTAAATCGCTTTTGCATAGATCTCATATCCTGAATCAATGGGCTACGCTCCCGATTATTG